>CAZRCB010000099.1:0-7181 GCA_964598455.1 uncultured Flavobacterium sp. | reverse complement strand
GCAGGTCTCGCTGAAACACGCGATTGATTACCTGACGGAAGTTGTTTGTGATTTTCTTGATGGCATAAATTACTGTTGGATCGGCCTGAAGAGGCATTCCTTTGTTGAGTCGGTTTATATATACGCCTGCAACTCGTGGCCTTTCGTCTATCTTGACAGTTTCTTTGTGTACGATTGATGCTAATGTGCTTACTTCTTCGGGCGTAAGATTCAGTGCCTTGGCTTTTGATTTTCGCTCTTCGTTCCAGAAGCGTCTGTATTCTTTTGCCATTTTATCCCCAAACTGATGGGCGGTAGTATTCCAATAAAACTCGTAGGTGTTTGGAATAAACATCGATAGGACGGTTTGGTAGCTAAAGCCATTTTCTTCTAAGAAATCTTTGTTGGTAATGCTCTGTAGCACCGCAAGACTGTCTGGTTCTATTTGTTGTGCGATTCTACCGGCGAAATCTTCAATTGTCTCTTGATTGTTGAAGGTGAGTCTGACAGGAATGTTGATTCGCAAAGCACCTATGATTTCATAATTATTCATCCCTTGTTTGATAGAGAATCTCCCTGGACGGATGTTTTTGGTATAATTTGATTTATCAGCGGTAAGCTCAAAAGCCTTCATATTCGACAAGTAGGGAGACAGAATATTTTTTACGTCAGAAAAGTTAGCCTCTGTGGGAATGGTTATAAAAACTTCATTGGTTTCAAAAGCTGTGTTTATAGAAAATATTTTGGTATAAATTGTATAGGCATAATAAGAAGCTCCCAAAACGATGACGACTAAGAATAGGGATAGAATTTTTTTTAGTTTCATTTTTGCAATAATATATTTTTGTAGAGATGGTAGTGTCTTATGTATTCCTTATGAGCTGATAAAAAAGCTCGTCTTTATAGTTAATGCCATCATAAATCCATTGCTTTTTGTTGCCGGTCTGTACGAATCCGAACTTCTCAAACAAGGCTCTACTGCTTTGGTTATCGGCTAGGATGTCACAATGCAATTGATTTAGTTGCAATATTTCAAAAGCGTATTTTATAAGTAAGTCCAGAGCTTGTGAGGCATATCCTAGACCTCTGTTTTGCTGGTCAGGTACGACTATTCCGACACCTGCTCTTTTGTTCTTTGGGTCAAAGTCAAAGAGGTCTATAAGTCCTACGGGTGCTAGGTCATGTTTGGTGCAGATGACTAGTCTCAACTCGCGTAACCCATAGATGTCTGTAGAGAGACTTCGTTCGATGTATTGTTTTAGGGCGAACTTGCTATAAGGCGTTTGTGTACTGCTCAGTTCCCAAATATCACTATTGTTCTCCACTTCATACAGATAGTCTAAGTCTTCGGGTTCTAATGCCCTAAGTGCTATAGTTGCTGCGTTTAGTTTCATTTGTCTTCTAATTGGTTGGACTTTTGCTTAGCTAAGTACTGCAAATAAAGCTGTATCCAAATAAAATATTTCTATTAAGAGGTTACGTGAGCGATCTCTTCAGGATCGTGTTTATGCTTGAATAGTATGGCAAATAGTACGGTAATTACTAGTGCATAGGCAGCAAAACTGAGCCAAATCATATGCCAATCTTTCATAAATATACTTTTGTTAAATAAACCATTGCCAAGTATATTGATATTGTGTTTACTTATGAATTCGAGCATTTTACTATTATCTGCTTCGGTCTGTAAGAAGCTTGCTAATTCTGCTGTGCTGTTGAAGGATTTTGTAAAGAACTTATCGATCGCCCATCCTGAAACTACGCTGCCCAAAACTGCGCCAAACCCATTGGTCATCATCATAAAAACTCCTTGTGCGGATGAGCGTATTTTCGGACTTGTGTTGACCTCGACAAACAGTGACCCTGAGATATTAAAAAAGTCAAAAGCCATACCGTACACTACACAAGAGAGCAGTATCATCCAAAGTCCGGTGGTTGGGTCGCCATAGGCAAATAGTCCGAAGCGCAATACCCAGGCTATCATACTAAATAGCATTACTTTTTTGATACCATATCTTCTTAGGAAAACTGGTATTGCCAAGATAAACAGAGTCTCAGATACTTGTGAAATAGACATAATAATCGTGGAATACTCTACTACGAATGAATCGGCATATTTAGGGAAGTGTTTGAATTCGTCTAGAAATACATCTCCATAAGCGTTTGTTAGTTGTAAGGCTCCTCCCAAAAACATTGAGAAGATAAAAAACAATGCCATTTTATAATTTGCAAATAGCTTGAAGGCATTGAGTCCTAACTTTTCTGATATGGTAGATTTTTCTGCTATAAGGTTCTGAGGCGGACTCTTCGGTAGTGTAAAAGCATAAATACCTAGTGCAATCGCCACAGTTCCAGCTATATAGAATTGATTCTCTGAGGCTTTGCTACCTGTAAGGTTTGTGATCCACATAGCTGCAATAAATCCGACGGTTCCCCACACTCTGATAGGAGGAAAGTCCTTTACGACGTCAAAGGAGTTCTTCTTGAGTACTGAATAGGAAACAGAGTTAGAGAGGGATATGGTAGGCATATAAAAGCACATCGCCATAAACATCACGGCTATAAATGTGTTTGGAGAGTCGACAGTTGCCAGGAAAAACAACGTGAGTCCGTAGAGGATATGCAAGGTTCCGTATAGTTTTTCTGCGTTAATCCATCTATCGGCTATAATTCCCGTAAGGGTTGGCATAAAAATAGAGGCAAAGCCCATTGTTGCAAAAACAACTCCAAAGTTGGTGCCGTCCCAATTTTTGGTTCCGAACCAGAAATTCGCAATAGTGATAAGCCAAGCTCCCCACACAAAAAACTGTAGGAAGCTCATAATTGTCAAACGGGTTTTTAGACTCATAAATAGTATTTTTGGAAATAGCGTATTATAATGGTTGGAGGGTTAGTATTGCTCATTTTGATTAGGGAAATCAACGGCTTTTACGTCTGCTACATATTGACCGATAGCTTTGGTCATTTGGTTGTGTAGGTCTAGGTAACGTCGTAAGAATCTTGGGCTGAACTCGTTGTTCATTCCGAGCATGTCATGTATGACTAAGACTTGTCCGTCAACACCACTTCCGGCGCCTATTCCGATTACAGGTATCGAGATGCTTTCGGCTACTTTTTGGGCAAGTTGTGCGGGTATTTTCTCAAGTACTAAGGCGAAACATCCGATGCGCTCTAGTAGTTTGGCATCCTGAATAAGTTTTTCTGCTTCTTCTTCTTCTTTTGCTCGTACGGTATAAGTTCCGAACTTGTATATGGATTGTGGGGTAAGTCCTAAGTGTCCCATTACTGGAATTCCAGCATTAAGGATTTTTTTGATACTTTCTTTGATTTCGCTTCCTCCTTCTAGTTTCACTGCATGAGCGCCACTTTCTTTCATAATTCGAATTGCAGAACGCAGGGCTTCTTTTGAATCTGATTGATAACTACCAAAAGGCAGATCAACCACTACCAAAGAGCGTTCGATAGCTCTGACCACACTAGAGGCGTGGTAAATCATTTGGTCTAATGTGATGGGTAGCGTAGTTTCGTGTCCTGCCATGACGTTACTTGCAGAATCGCCTACTAGAATAACATCTACTCCAGATTCATCTACAATTTTTGCCATAGTAAAATCATAGGCAGTAAGCATGGAAATTTTCTCGCCGTTTTGTTTCATTTCAAACAAAGAACGCGTGGTAATGCGTTTGTAATCCTTTTTTGCAACAGACATTTTTATAGTGTTTTGTTTAACCTAACAAATATATAAAAAGAGTTTAGAAGCGAGGTCTTTTTTTGTAAATATTCGCTTGTAATGGGTACTAAAACAGGGTTTTTTAACTATAATCTCATTTTCAGGTTGCACTTATCTCAGCTATAACTTGAGCTAAAAACTTGATATAGAGCTAAAGTCAATATAGCAGTCACAGAAATCACCTGAAAGAGAAAAACCTCATAATTTTGTAGATTATGAGGTTTGGTATATACATCTTGTTTTTTCTTGAGCCGTACGGCATATCTAAGCAACTAAAACAAGGTTTATTGCTTTAGTTTATCTTTAAAGTTCTTACGGAATTTCTGAAGTTTTGGGTTGATGACTACTTCACAATACGGCTGATTTGGGTTTTGTTTGTAATAATTCAGGTGATAGTCTTCTGCTTTATAAAACTTGGACGCTTTAGAGATTTGGGTAACTATCGGGTCATCAAAGACCTTGTCTTTTTGAAGTGCGGCAATAAACTGTTCTGCTTTGAGTTTTTGACTCTCTGAGGTATAGAAAATCTCACTTCTGTATTGTGTACCCACATCTGCACCTTGACGGTTTAGCGTAGTAGGGCTGTGGGTAGCAAAAAATATGTCTAAAAGTTCTTCATAGGAAATAAGTTCAGGGTCAAAATCAACCTCGATAACTTCTGCATGTCCGGTTGTGCCTTGACAGACTTGCTCATAGGTTGGGTTTTCTTGATGTCCGCCCATATAGCCTGGAACAACCATCAACACGCCTAAAAGTTCTGTAAATATTGTTTCTGTACACCAGAAACATCCTCCTGCAAAAAAAGCTTTTTCCATGTTGTTATAATTTTACGAGACTTTTTTCTTTCTTGAAAACAATGACCAAATTATTGAGACAGCCAAAATGCTTCCGATAATAAATAGCGACACGGTTGATTCAAAATGATAGAAAGGCATGATAATCATTTTTATCCCGATAAAGGAAAGAATAATTGCCAATCCGTAATGTAACTTTGAGAACATATCCATGGAGTTTGCCAATAAGAAATATAGCGAACGAAGTCCTAAAATAGCGAATATATTCGAAGTATATAATATAAACGGATCATCCGGAGCAATGGCAAAGATGGCCGGGATACTATCTACGGCAAATACTAGGTCGGTTATTTCGATAACTGCTAAGGCTACAAATAGTGGAGTGGCATATTTAATACCGTTCTTTAGCGTAAAGAATTTATCTCCATCAAATTCGTTGGTTACTTTAAAGAACTTGTGCACCAGTCGCACACCGATATTTTTGCTCAAATCTTTTTCTTCATCATTATCCTCTGACGAACCCCAAGATTTAATCCCAGCAAATATCAGGAAGAACCCGAAGACAAACAGAACGACGTTGAGTTCTCTTGAATCTCCTGTCTCAGGGTCGATACCTAAGAAAGGCAATGTTATATAGGTGTTTTTGATTAGCTCTACTCCAGCGAATATAAATATAGCTCTAAAAATTAACGCACCTAAGATTCCCCAGAACAAGATTTTGTGTTGGTATTCTTTAGGGATTTTGAAGAACCTAAAGACGAGGATAAAAACAAATAAGTTGTCTACAGATAGTGCTTTTTCGATCCAATAGGCCGCTTGAAACTTCGAGAAGTTGTCGGATATGCCTTGAGGTTTGTCCAGTATAAAATAAATAACTCCACTAAAAATCATCGCTAGAGAAATCCAGACTATTGACCAAGACAGTGCTTCTTTGTTGGAAACTACATGTGAGTTTTTGTTAAATACGCCAAGGTCTAGGAGTAGCATTATGATTACGGCAACTCCGAATCCGATTAGTAGTGTTGGGTGATTGATTAGATGGTCGTTTTGCATAAATAGTATAAAAATAATTGTTTTAGTTTCTAGCTAACCAGTGTTCTGGATTTAGGGTGGTTATGTTTTGTATTAGTGTAAACTTCATCGTTGTTGAACCATTGGCATAGGTGTGAATTTTGCCTAATTTCTGTTTGAAATGAACTTTGTCACCTTTTTTGACATAGATTTTATCTAGGTTTCCGTAGATGGTCACGTAATCTCCGTGTTGCACCCAAACGTGCATATTCACTGGGGTGATGACCATAATCTGGGTGACTTCTCCCTCAAAAATTGCCCTTGCATCAGCGCCTACAGGAGTGGAGAAAATAAGCCCGGTATTGTTTACGGTCAAGTGTTTTTCTATCGGGTGGGGTTGATTTCCGTACCTAGAGCTGATGAGGCCTTTTTCGATTGGCCAAGGTAGTTTTCCTTTGTTAGCCAAGAAATTATTTGCTACTAATTTAGCCTCTGGAGATAGGTCATATTTTGTTGTTGAGATGTTCTTAGTATCTACTTTCTTTCCTTCTGCTAAGGCTTTTTTTCTGTTTGCTTCAGCAATTGCCTCTCGTTTTAGTTTTTCGATTTGTTTGTCAATATTCGCAGATTCCTGTTGTTTTACCTTGATATCGGCTAAATATTTTCTTTTGTTCTTGTTGATAATCACAATTAGCTGATCTTGTACTTTCTTCTCTTGTTCAAGATTAGCGAGTTCTTTTTCGGTTTCTTTGATGAGCCTTTCTTTTTCTGCTTTTTGTTTTTGTAGGCCTTTGTTTTTCTCAGCGAGTATTTCCGACTTTTGCTGTACTTCTATGCCTTGTTCTTTTCTGTAGTCAGCATATTGTTTCATATACTGTATACGTTTGTAGGCTTGTAGAAAGTTATCAGATGACAAGATAAACATGGCTCTGCTCTGTTGTGAACGCGATTCATAAGACTTCACAATCATCTTGGCATAGTCTGCTTTTAGCGAATCGAGCTCTTTAGAGAGTTGGTTTATGTTTAGTTCGTTGACTTTGATTTCTTTGGTCAAAAGAGCTTCTTGTTCTCTAGTGTTTTTGATTAGATTTTCAGTAAGGCTGATTTTTGTATTTTGTTCTTGTAGTCGCTCTAATACAGATTTCTCTTTGGATTGTTCTGACTGTAGCAATTCCCTAAAGACAGCAATTTGCTTTTGGATTTGCGCTTTTTGTGCTTCTAGTTGTTTTTGCTTTTCGGTTTGTGCGAAAGCAAAAGCAGAAATCACTAAAAATATATAGAGTATAAGTCGTCTGAACATTCTAAAAAGTTTTGACAAAGTTAATTAATTTCTACCTCTTTATAACCATCGGGTATTTGATACGGAAAAGAAATTTCAGTATTGAATTCTATAGACTTGTAGTTTACTTTAAAATCATTTTTTTTGTCATTGCTAATCGACTGAATACTGATGGAATAAGGGAGTATAGTGTTGTTTTGTAGTTTGAAATCTGCATATTCAACAGAGCCGCTTCGATTGAATTGTGGTTGTTCTATAAATTGTCTGACAAGTCTGAAGTTGAGTGGCTCGACAAAATAGGCTTTTTTAAGTCCGATTTTGTTGGATTTCAGCTTATACAGATTGTTTTCGATCTCTAGGAGTAGTTTCTCGCGGCTAAGGTTGTCAATGG
>CAZRCB010000098.1:0-7281 GCA_964598455.1 uncultured Flavobacterium sp. | reverse complement strand
TCTCAGCGTCGAGTCGTTATAGAAATAGCTCATCATCCAGTTGATAAAAATACTGATCTTATTTTTTACACTCAAAATGAGCATTAGGTGCAAGAACATCCAGAAGAACCAAGCCAAACTCCCCTTGAAACTGAATTTAGGCAAATCGACAATGGCCTTTCGTTTGCCGACAGTTGCCATAGAACCCCTATCCTTGTATTCAAATTCTTTTAGGGGTTTTTCTTTTAGCATTCTCTTGAAATTATCGGCCAATACGCTCGCTTGATTTAGTGCCACATTTGCCAATTGAGGATGACCTCTATCGTATTTGGGTGTAATCATAGAGGCGATATCGCCCAGCGCATAAACAGCATCCAGGCCTAGCACTTTATTATACCTATCTACACTTATACGGTTACTACGTCCAACCACTTCTTGGGGTAATCCTTCGAGTATATTTCCGGTGACACCAGCAGCCCAGATAAGGTTTCGGGTCTTAATTTGCTCGCCTGACTGCAAAGTCGCAACATTGCCGTCGTAGTCAGTTACTAGTGTATTGGTCAGTACTTTTACGCCTAGTTTTTCGAGATATTTCCTCGAGGCTGACTTTGCTAAGTCACTCATCACATTGAGGGTGTTAGGCGAACTTTCTACAAGATATACGGTGAGTTTAGAAAAGTCTTTTTCGGGGTAATCTCTAGGCAAGATGTTTTTCTTCATCTCTGCCAAAGCGCCTGAAAGCTCCACTCCTGTTGGTCCACCTCCTACCACAACAAAGTTGAGCAGCGGTTCAATCTCATCAGGACTTGCTACAAGTGCATCTTCAAAGTTTTGGAGGATATGATTCCTGAGCTGCAAGGACTCTGGAATAGACTTCATCGGGAAGGCGTGTTTCTCAATATTTTTATTGCCAAAATAATTAGAGGTACAGCCAAAAGCAATGACCAAATAATCGTAATCGTAATCTTCTAAAGATGTTTTGATAATTTTATTTTCAGTATCTACAGATAAGACTTCTGCTACGCGTATCCTAACATTTTTGGAGTATTGAAAAACCTTGCGAAGTGGAAAAGAGACACTTGTAGGCTCTAACCTCGCCGTTGCCACCTGATACATCAAGGGCTGAAACTGGTGGTAGTTGTGCTTATCAATAAGCAAGACATCATACTCGGTGTGATTGAGTTCTTGCGCGAGCCTTAAGCCTGCAAAACCAGCACCAACAATAACGATTCTCTTTCTTGGATCCATAGTTTGTCCTTTTTTAGTGTATTCAACTACAAATATAATTATTTGAAACCAATCTAAATAGCTTAAGTGATGGAAAGTTGAAAAGTGAAAGTCGCCTGCCTGCCGGCGAGGCAGGAAAATAATAAAAAGTCCTTCAATTAAACGGTTACACGATTACACGAATAAACAAAAAAACTACTCCTTAGCAAAAGTGCTATAGAAATCGAACACCTTCTTAGCTCTTGCTGGACCTACAACGGCGGTTATATCTTCAAGGCTGGCTTTTGAAAGTCGCTTGACAGAACGGAAGTGTTTGATTAGCGCAATCATGGTTTTCTCACCGATTCCAGGGATGGTTTCGATGGAGGTTTTAAGTGCACTATTGCTTCGCTTCTGGCGGTGAAAGGTGAGTCCAAAGCGGTGGGCTTCGTTTCTGATGTGTTGGATGACTTTTAATGTTTCAGATTTTTTATCTAAATACAGCGGATAGGGATCATTCGGATAAAACAGTTCCTCTAAGCGTTCAGCAATACCTATAATTGCTATCTTTCCTCTAAGCTCAAGACGTTCTAAACTTTTAAGCGCCGATGATAACTGTCCTTTCCCACCATCAACAACAATAAGGTTTGGCAACGGCTGGTCTTCATCCAATAGTCGCTTATACCTTCTGTAAACTACCTCTTCCATAGAGGCGAAGTCGTTCGGACCTTCGACGGTTTTGATGTTAAAGTGTCTGTAATCATTTTTGCTCGGTTTTCCGTCTTTGAAAACTACACAAGCGGCAACGGGATTGGTTCCCTGAATATTTGAATTGTCAAAACACTCGATATATCTAGGCTCGACTGACAGTCTTAAGTCTGTTTTCATTTGCGCCATCAAGCGTTTGGTGTGTCTCTCTGGATCGGTTATTTTGATTTGTTTGAGCTGCTCAATCCTGAAGAAATTGGCATTGCGCTCAGAAAGTTCTAATAGTTTTTTCTTATCACCCAATTGCGGGACAGTCACTTTTATCTTAGACCCGAGGTCTAATTCGAAAGGCAAAATCACTTCTCTAGTATCCAACTGAAAGCGAGTTCTCAGCTCAATTACAGCTAATTCTAAAAGTGCTTCATCTGTCTCATCAAGGCGTTTTTTGATTTCCATAGTATGCGAACGGATAATTGCTCCGTGGGAAATTTGCAGGAAATTGACATACGCAAAACTATCATCCGACTTTATCGAATAGACATCTACATCAGATATTTTTGGATTTACGATGGTTGATTTTGACTGGTAATTTTCTAGGATATGGATTTTTTCTTTGACGCGCTGGGCTTCTTCGAATTCTAAATCCTGAGCATGCTGCAACATCAATTTCTTGAATTGATGTAAGGAATCTTTGAAGTTTCCTTTTAGAATCTCACGTACTTCTTTGATTTTCTTGGCATATTCCTCCTCCGTTTCGTATCCCTCACAAGGCCCCATACAATTTTTGAGGTGGTATTCTAGGCACACCGTGAATTTACCCGAGTGGATATTGGCTTGTGAAAGGTCATAATTACAAGTGCGTAACGGATATAGCCCTCTGATCAAATCGAGTATGGTGCTTACGGTCTTAAAATTGGTATATGGTCCGAAGTATTCTGAACCGTCATTAATCTTATTTCGCGTGGCAAATACTCTAGGGAAAGGTTCTTTCTTGAGACAAATCCAAGGATAGGTCTTATCGTCTTTAAGCAGTACGTTATACCTAGGTTGGTATTCTTTGATAAGGTTATTCTCAAGTAATAACGCATCTGTTTCGGTCGGGACTACGATATGTCTAATTGTGACTATCTTTTTTACGAGTACATTGGTCTTGGCGTTGTCGTGTACTTTATTAAAATAAGAAGCGACGCGTTTTTTGAGGTTTTTTGCCTTCCCAACATACAGAATCTTTCCGTTTTTGTCATAATACTGATAGACTCCCGGGTTGTCGGGTAGTGTCTGAATCTGTATTTCGATCGGAAGAAATGGCATTAATTTGGTTTAAAGTCGGCGTATCAAAAATCTAATAAAAAGAAAGCAGAAACTCCTCATCGCAAAAAAGGTTGGCGTAGATTGAGATAGGCTAGTCTTCTGAAAAAGTTCCTGAACCCTTGAATTCTCTACCTTCAACCTTAGTAAGGTCTATGCTAGAATCAAAACCTTTGACAAAATACACGCCATTTTGGTTAGTGAGCTTACACTCGTTCTCTGTAAAGATCCATTCCCTTTTTCGGTCGTAGTACAACTGAGAGGTCTCAAGTCTGTCACCGCTTTCTGCGGTTATCTTCACATTGTATTTAAGTTCAATTATCTCTGATTTTGAGAAGTTGATTGCATAGTCAGCCACAATATAGCTCTTCTTGCCGTCTTTGTCATACATAACAATATCCACTCCGTTTGGGAACTCTGTAAAAGGGAACTCTAATCGGCTATAGTCATAAACTATAGGGCTTTTGAGAATGGACTTGATACGTGCAGAATCTGTGTATTTCATCACAAAATTTTCTGCTTCCGAAGTTGGCACAAACTCAACTTTTGAGGCGCGTTGGATTTCGTTTATATCCTTATCACAAGAACTCAGCAATAGCATTGATACAGTGCAAAACAAAAGTATATGTAGGTGATGCCTGATCATTTTTAGTTATGGAATGAGTAGGGTCTGATTTATCCAACATCCAAAATCAATGGTTTTACCATTCATTTTAGCTTTTTTAATCTCTTGCGCCGTTGGTGCTTTTTTAAGATAGTCTTCGCTAAGTCTTTTGGCTGTAGCGGCATATTTAGGATTTATTTGTACAATCCTATTGATATTCTGAGCGGCTAAGAAATAGATTGCCTTTGCTTCGAATTCATTTTTAAAACAAGAGTTTTCTGCTCCTACGTATAACTGTGAAAGTAAAATATAGCTTTCAATCATCTCTGGATTATTCTCTATTGCTTGCTGAGCAAATACTTTAGCTTGCGCTTTGTTGCTTTGTTTGTTTAGATCTGCAAGTTTATAGTAGGTCTTTGCTTTATTGACTGGCTTCGGCTCTAGGGTTGCACTCTCTGTGAAGTACGTGATCGCCTTTTGATTGTCTTTCATTCTAAAGGCTGTTTCGCCCATATAATAAGCTGATTTTGATGTTTTGTTCAAACTGTAATACTGTTTGGCCATCGTATCAAAAAAACTGTTATTGAAAGCGCATTTGTATGTATCCAATCGATTCAAAGCGTTCTCCAACCAATACTCATCTGATTTATTAGCCTCGTAGTCCTCTTTATAGAGTTCGCTCCACATCTTGCAATCCATTTTACTGTTTCTTAGTTCAGCAAATATGTTTTTAGAGGAGATATTCAGTAAATCTAATTGATTTTTATTTTTTCTGAAGGCTGGAGTTTCTTGCTCTAGACTTAGTTTTTCCTGTTCTAACAGGCTGATTTTTCTGAGAATACCTCCGTTTATATCGTCGAGTTTTTTGATGTATGCTTTAGTAAAATCTTCTTTAGCCTGCATGTGATCTGAAATAACCAAGCTAGTATATAAATTCAGGACATCGGCAGATAAGGCATCTTTATTTGCTTCAAAAACTTTATCTATGGCTTTGACCGTTTGCTTGGAGTCAAACAATCCGTTGTTATAGGACAAGAATATGCTCTTGAGGTTGTTTTCGTCTTTGTGTTCTGGAAAATACTGACTTTGCTTGTCATATAGGTCAATTATGTGTTTTGTCCATTCTTTCTTCTCCTGGCCTAGGTTCATTGGTTGAACAATTCTTTTGAGCATTTCCTCAGAAAGCACATAGACTTGGTTATCGTAGGATGGGCACTCTTTGATAGTAGCAGAAATTACTTCTAATGTTTTTGCCCTTCCCTCTGGAGTTAGGAAGGCTTTTTCTGTGAAATCTACCTTGTAGTATAGCTTGAAATCTGAGAATACTTCCTGGCAGTTTGATTTTTTCTGGGTATATGCTGTTAGAAAGATAAATATCGAAAGTATGGTCAGTTTTGTTTTCATTTATTTTATGTTTTTTAATCGATAAATCTAGTTATACATCGGCATAGTTGCACTTTATTGGAAAAGTAGTATCAATACAACGCAACTAGTAGGCATGATATTTTAATCGTATAATATCTTTCTGAACCATTTGTCTACTATCGAAACGCTAATGATGACGTTAAAATAGTTTTCTTGCACTAATCCGTCATTTTTTGATCCTCTTTGTCCATATTCTAGCGCAAGGCTAATATCAGACACTCCATTGCCAATAGGGAAATTTGCACCTAGTGAGACTGCCATATCATTGATAGTAGCGTCATTTACAACAAGTCCAGTGTTTTCGTAACGCAATCCTCCTCTATAGGTAATTCTCTGAAAATAGTTAGTGAACGAGTTGTATTTAGGTATGTAGTATCCTCCTGCAGAAATTCTATAAGCTTCTTTGCTATCGAACGAAGCAAAGCTACCCGATACTGGTGCTGCATCTTTATTTCTTTGGCTAAATGAAAATTCTGTCCCGACAGCCCATTTTCTGAGCTCTCCGATACCTACTCCAAGAGCAAACTTAGTAGGCACTGAAACTTGAGTTTTCACTTCTGGCATTTCTATATAATCATCAAACCTGTCTTGACCTGACATATTGCTAATGGTTCCTAGAATTACCGTCTTGTTATAGTTCATCTTATACCCTGGCGTAATAACTGCACTGGTATAAATATCATATTTCTCTCTGAACTTACTTTTATACATCGCACCTAGGTTTACAGTAAATCCGTTAAGGTTAATTTTGTTGTCAATGCGTGTACCAAACTGAGTATCTGCTTGATATTTTCTGCTAGTCGTATTAATTTTACCAAAAAACATATTAGCATCTATACCTATACTAAGATTAGGCGCTAGTTCATAGGCTCCTCCAACAAAAACTCTATTGCTTCCACCTTCACCCGTATATTTATTTGACATTTCACCTGTATTGCCACCGCTAGTATTTGATTCAATTTTATACCCGACAGAAGACTGAGGGCTTAATCCAAAAGCTAGACCGAACTTACTACCAATGGGTACGCCTACAGCCAAATACTCTAATGAAGTTCGCTTGGCTTTATCGGTTTGGTTTGTTGTCTTAAGTTCATTAAAAGTAGTTTGTGCGCCAACAGAAATTACCGTCAGTCTTAGACCACTATAAGATGCAGGATTAAGTAGGTTGAGATGAATACTGTCTGGGAAAATCCCTAAACCACCCATTGCTCTTTGCTCTGGAGTTCCTTTTAGCCTAGGCTCGCCAATTCCGAATGCAGAATAAGGTGAGGAAGAGCTTTGTTGGGCAAATGAAAGTGCCGTAATTAACACTACGATACTTGTTGTTATTTTTTTAATCATCGGTTTTGATATTGGAATAAATCATTCAAACTCTCTAACAGAAAATTTTGATTGGCAAATATGGTGCTTTTTAATCTTTTAGCCAAAAAAACTGTATCTCCTCCCGTTAAAATTATGATAAAGTTAGGATGCATATCCTTTAGACCTTTGATAAACCCTTCAATCTCGAATATAACGCCGTTGATTACGCCTGAATGAATGGAGGCTACAGTGGTTTGTCCAATGAAATAATCTTCTTCTGGTTTCTCTAACAACGGAAGTTTTGCTGTATGATTGTTTAGTGCTTTGTATCGAAGATTTATACCTGCTGAAATAGCTCCTCCTAGATAATTATTGTCCTTATCCAATACATCATAGGTTATGGCAGTTCCGGCATCAATGATCAATTTAGCCTGATTGGGGTATTTCAAAGCGGCACCAGAGGCAAGAATCATACGATCTACACCTAGAGTCTGAGGAGTTTTATAGGTATTATTAAATGGGAATTCTGATTGATGGCTTACGAAATGGATTTTTATTCGGTTATTCACCCACGAAAAATCATTTTCAGAGGTGTTTTTGACCGATGAAATGATACAATCACTAATTTCTGGATACGAAAGTAAAATTTTTTCGATGTCTTTTTGGAGGTCAAAATCATCGAAAATAAGCAACTCAAGAATTGTATCTTGATTGAATACAGCACATTTAATTTTTTTGTTGCCAATGTC
>CAZRCB010000097.1:0-7379 GCA_964598455.1 uncultured Flavobacterium sp. | reverse complement strand
GAAGGCTTAAGTTTAATTTACTTTGTGTTGGGTTCGGGAAAATATTAACCTTCTCTAATTCAAAATTTTCATCTGATAGAAAAGCCGAATTACTTCTCGAGATAATATCTTTTTTGACATCAAAATCGACATTGGTAATAACAAAAGGAATATCTAGAATATATTCTTGACCGTTATAGGTATTCTCTAAAACCACATCTTGAAACACACCTCCGTTTGCATACAATCGAATGGGCACGGGCATTTCAAAATAACTCACTGAACTATGTGATTGGGTTTGGTTAATTTTGACTTTCACCTGACCCGAAGCCAAGTTATTAGCTTGGATAGTGTACTTCGGATAACCTTGGTTATATACCCAATCATTAAAAAACTCCGTCAAATCTAATCCTGAAACTTGCTCCAAATGCGCTTTGAGATCAGAAGTTACGGCATAACCATACATCAATTGCGGGTCATTGAGATAATTATTTATAGCTTGAAAAAAATGAGTGTCACCCAACACAAACCTAAGCATATTTACGACCATTGCGCCTTTATTATAACTTAAACGAGAACTAAAAATTCTGTTTGAGTTATTGGCATCACTTTCGGGTACAAACACACTACCACCATTGACAGAGGTAATATTCGAAATTTTATTTTGTTTCCAATCCACAAAACTAGTTGCACCATCCAGTTCCTCTACTACCATTCCCTCGAGATAAGAGGCAAAGCCCTCGTTGAGCCAGATGTCTTGCCAACTTCCGCAAGTAATCTGATTTCCGAACCATTGGTGTGCCAATTCGTGAGCGATAAGACTCCTTCCGAATCCACCCATAAACGAAACCGTAGTGTGTTCCATTCCGCCTCCCCAGCCGAATTGCGCATGACCATATTTCTCGTTAGCAAAAGGATACGTCCCGAATTTATCTTCAAACAAATTCATAATTGGCAAGGTGACTGCTAATTGATTTGAAGCCGAATTAAAATTTTCAGGATACAAATAATTGACAATGGGGAAAGTATGGGGTGCAGTCCCAGCGGTTTGAGTCATCAACTGATAATTGGTCACGGCAATTGCGACCAAATACGCAGGAATTGGATAATTATGTCTAAAATGTGTGGTTTTATTTCCCAATCCGTCTAGCTCAATAGATTGTTCAACACCGTTTGAAACGGCTACATATTGACTTGGCGCTTTTATAAAAACATCTATCGAGTCAATCTTGTCGTTGAGGTCGTGTTTGCAAGGCCACCATTCTTTAGCTCCAAAAGGTTCTGAAAGTGTGAATAGCGCTGGGGTTCCGTTATGCGTATGCGTCACAAAGGCATCATCTGAATCATCCGGAATACCTGAGTACTTTATAGTGAGTGAATCTAAAACAGTTGGATTCAACTCGGTAAGAAAATCTATAATGAGTTCGTCTCCGCTTCTACTAAAACTCAGACTATTACCTCTTTGCAAAACCTGAGCAACATTCATATTACTCGCCAAATCAAACACAATTGAACTCATGATTTCATTAGCCTTATAATAAGCTGTGACCTCTCCACTAATATACTGATATGCAGGGTTTACATCGAGTTGTAAGCGATTATAGACTAGATCATAATTCGCAGTATTGGGATTTGCAGTAAAACTTAAGGTTGCATTTTGAGATTCCATCTGAGCGATGTCTTCTGTGGTTTGTGCAAATGCAATTGCCGAAAATAGAAGTAATGCTAATCTTAACCAATTTTTTGTCATAACCGAGTAGGTTCTTTTTTTTTAGAATTATATTCGTGTATGTCTTTCTTATTCTACAAATCGCTGATCTGCCTCCATCAAGTCTCCGCAGGATTTGCAAGTGCGCAATTCTTCGGAATTATAAAATTCTTTGAAATGAGGTAAGAAATCTTTTTCGATATCGTGAAGTTCAAAAACCACTTCGTGAAGTTTATGATTACAATTCTCACAATACCAAAGCAATCCGTCTTTATAGCCTTTGCCGTTGCGCTTTCTCTCCACCACTAATCCGATAGATCCTTCTTGACGTACAGGAGAATGAGGCACCCCGCCCGGAAGCAAAAACATATCGCCTGCTTGTAGTATCATCTCTTTTTTCTGTCCATCTTCTTGTACAAACACACTAATAGTGCCTTCGAGTTGATAAAAAAGCTCTTCTGTTTGGTTATAATGAAAATCTTTACGGGCGTTCGGACCAGCGACAATCATTACGATATAGTCCTGAGAATCAACGTATATATTTTTATTACCCACAGGTGGTTTGAGTAAATTTCTGTTTTCTTCAATCCATTTATGCAGGTTAAAAGGAGGAATTATTTTCATCTGAATATTTTTTTAACGAAGTTAAGGAACTTTTTTAAAACTTATAGATTTTTGATAATCAGCTCATCAAAGGCTGCTCTATCAGCTAGAAATTCAGTCTTTATAGGCAAATAAAAGAGTTGATTTTCATCAAGCTCCTCTCTGATTCTCACATAATCTTTTTCGGTTGTGATGATGATTTTTCCGTTGGCTTTGGTTTTTATGGAAGTTATTTCATCCTCTGAAAAGTTGTGGTGGTCTGGATATTTTAACAATACATCCTTATCGGCCTTCAAGAAATCAAAAAACGGTTCTGGCTTGGCTATTCCTGCCAATATCACTTTCTCGGTGTTTTGAAGATCTGAAACTTTTTGTTTTGAATTAGCTGAAAAAGCATATTCATCATATTTTATCGTCGTAAAAAATACGCGTTGATAGTTAGCAGGCTTTAATTTATCGATTATTTCTTGTTTCTCAACCTCTGAAATATCATTTGGGCACTTAGTAACGATAATTGCTTTTGCTCTTTTGGCTCCACTTCTAGATTCTCTTAGGTTACCGACAGGTAGTATGAAATCATCCGAGTATAAATCCGTATAAGCTGTGAGTAGAATGTATAGACTAGCAGTTACTTTTCTGTGTTGATAGGCATCATCAAGCAGAATGACTTGGGGCGTATGTTCTAATTTCAGGAGGTTTTTTATTCCATTTTCTCTGTTGGTATCCACCGCGACATTAATATTTTCGAACTTCATGAAAAACTGAAAAGGCTCATCACCTATGTCTTGAACGCTAGTATTTGGATTGGCCAGTACAAATCCTTTAGAGCTTCGTTTATAGCCTCTACTCAGAACAGCGGTTTTATAGTTCTCTGACAACAACCGAATCAAATACTCAATCTGAGGTGTTTTTCCAGTTCCACCTACACTAAGATTTCCTACAGCTATTACTTTTATCGGAGCTTTATAGGAACTAAAAATTCCTTTGTCATAAAAATAATTCCGAGTAGCCGTGATCAGCCAGTAAACCAAGCCGAAAGGAAAAAGTAAAAATCGCAATGCCTTCATACTACAAATGTAGTAGATATGATTCTAAAAATCAGAACAAAGTGCTCTGCTTTTTGTATTTTTGTCACTAAAGGTAAGCTTATGACACCATCGGCATTTAATTCTTTTCTACAAGAAAGAAACCTCACTATCGCTACAGCCGAGAGTATTACGGCGGGATTGCTCTGTAGTACGATTGCTTCAGTAGCTGGAGCTTCGTCAGTTTTGAAGGCTGGTATTGTTGCTTATGACGAGAAACTCAAGATTAAATTATTGGGCGTAAAACCTGAAACGCTCGCTAACTATTCAGCTGAATCAGCAGAAACAACCCTAGAGATGCTTAGCGGTTTATCTAAACTTGATTTAGGAGCATCAATCTATGTAGCGGTAACCGGTGTTGCCTCAGTACCTATTAATGATTATAAACTATCTAAACCTGTTGGACAAATTTATGTAGCTGTTTTCTATGGGAATAGGACCTTTTCTTTCGAAACTAGACTATATCCCAGCACCTCAGGAGATTCAAGAAACCAAATCCGAGAAAAAGCAGTTTTGTATATTTTTGACAAAATCAAAGAGGTAATACATTCGTTTTAGCTTGTTAAAGAACCACTTATCTTTATTTTTTTGAAAAAAAAACATTCAACACACAAACCAAAAGAAGAAAATAAAGTAGTACTTTTGCACTCTTAAAATTAAAGCACAAATGACATCTATTAGAAACATTGCAATTATTGCTCACGTTGACCATGGTAAAACAACCATTGTCGACAAAATTATGCACCACTGTCAATCTACCAAACCAGCAGACAATTCTGATTTGATATTGGACAACAACGACTTAGAACGTGAAAGAGGAATAACTATTGTTTCTAAAAACGTTTCGGTAATGTATAAAGGAACTAAGATTAACATTATCGATACTCCGGGTCACGCGGACTTTGGAGGTGAAGTAGAACGTGTGTTGAATATGGCAGACGGAGTTTTATTGCTAGTAGATGCTTTTGAAGGACCAATGCCACAAACTCGTTTTGTATTACAAAAAGCATTAGACTTAGGATTGAAACCATGTGTGGTTATCAATAAGGTAGATAAAGAAAATTGTACTCCAGAAGAAGTTCATGAAAAAGTATTTGACTTAATGTTCGAGCTTGGTGCTGAAGAGTGGCAGTTAGACTTCCCCGCAGTTTATGGCTCAGCCAAACAAAGCTGGATGTCAACAGACTGGAAAGTAAAAACAGATAGCTTAGAACCACTCTTAGATATGGTTATTGAGCACATACCCGCTCCTAAAGTATCTGAAGGAACTGTGCAGATGCTTATCACTTCTCTTGATTACTCTTCTTTTACTGGTCGTATTGCCATCGGAAGAATTATTAGAGGTTCTTTAAAAGAAGGCATGCAAGTTTCTCTTGTAAAAAGAGACGGTAAGATTATTAAAACTAAAATCAAAGAACTACATACTTTTGACGGAGTCGGAAGAAGAAAGGTGCAGGAAGTAAAAGCTGGAGATATTTGTGCTTTAGTAGGGTTAGAAGGATTTGAGATTGGAGATTCAGTAGCAGATTACGAAAACCCAGAAGCCTTGCCAACAATCAATATTGATGAACCAACGATGAGCATGTTGTTTACTATCAACGACTCGCCATTCTTTGGTAGAGAAGGGAAGTTTGTTACTTCAAGACACATCAAAGACCGTTTGACCAAAGAACTCGAGAAAAACTTAGCCCTAAAAGTTGAGGAAACAGCAAGCGCTGATAAATTTATGGTTTTCGGAAGAGGAGTATTGCATTTATCTGTACTTATCGAAACCATGCGTAGAGAAGGTTACGAGCTGCAAATCGGACAACCACAAGTTATTATCAAAGAAATTGATGGTGTAAAGTGCGAACCTATCGAGCATCTAACTATCGACTTACCAGAAAACCTTTCAGGAAAAGCTGTTGAGTTTGTATCGCTAAGAAAAGGAGAAATGTTATCGATGACTCCTAAAGGAGACCGTATGACCGTTGAGTTTCTAATCCCTTCGAGAGGAATCATCGGACTTAGAAACCAAATCCTTACGGCAACTGCTGGAGAGGCAATTATGGCACACAGATTCTTAGAATACCAACCATACAAAGGAGAAATCCCAGGACGTATCAATGGTTCGTTAATCTCTATGGAAAACGGAAAAGCAATTCCTTATTCTATCGATAAACTTCAAGATAGAGGAGAATTCTTTGTTGATCCGAACGAGGAAATCTATGAAGGTCAAGTAATTGGTGAAAACTCAAGAGGAGATGATATGGTTATCAATGTTACTAAAACAAAGAAACTTACCAACATCCGCTCGGCTGGAAATGATGACAAAATGAGAATTGCACCAGCTACTAAATTCTCTCTAGAAGAGGCTTTGGAGTATATCCAAAAAGATGAATACGTAGAGGTTACGCCAAAATCAATCCGTTTGCGAAAAATACTCTTGAGCGAAACGGATAGAAAACGCTTCAAAAACAACTAATTCTATATTTTTATAGAATTCGAATACAGAACTTATGAGAAACTCCCGAGAAATAATCTATTCCTCAGGAGTTTTTTTTAGCATTCAAAAAAGGAACTTCTTTTTCTATAATTTTCAGAATCTTATTCCTTTCTAGATTAACTTAAATTGAAATAACTTAAATTAAAAATAATAAATGTAAGATTAGTTGAAAATACGTATCTTGTGTTAATTTTTATAGTTGATTATGGCAACGATGAATCCTTTCAGCATACAAGAACTGATGCCTCAAGAAGAAAAACTTGAGATAACAGTCAATAAGAGCGATTTAACAATAGGAATCCCTAAGGAACTCTACTTCCAAGAGAAGCGAATTTGTCTTACTCCAGAGGCAGTGAACACCTTGACCAATAACGGACATAAAATTCTGATCGAAAAAGGCGCTGGGAAAGGCGCCGGTTATTCAGACAGGGAGTTTAGCGAAGCAGGCGCAGAAGTAACTCCAGACACAAAAAAAGTCTATACCTCTGCAATGATTCTAAAAGTAGAACCCCCTACCGTAGAGGAAATAGCGATGATGAATACAGGCGCGTTCTTGGTGTCTGCTATACAGATAAAAACTAGACATAAAACCTATTTTGAAGCCCTACAAAAAAAGAAAATCACAGCTCTAGGTTTTGAGTTTTTCAAGGACGCCGATGGATCCAATCCGATGGTGAAATCCTTGAGTGAAATTGCCGGCATTGCCACTATTATGATCGCTTCAGAGATTATGGGAAATCCTGAAACAGGCAAAGGATTACTATTGGGAAATATAACAGGCGTACCTCCGACAGAAGTAGTAATTCTAGGTTCTGGAACTGTAGCTGAATATGCAGCTAGAACAGCTTTAGGTCTTGGAGCTAACGTAAAGATATTTGACAACTCTGTCGCACGACTCAGAAGAATCCAAAACCAACTCAGCAATAGAGTCTTTACCTCAACCATTCAAGATAAGCTATTGCTAAAAGCACTCAGAAGATGCGATGTAGTTATTGGAGCTTTGTCAGGCGTTAACAGAAGTCCAGTTGTTGTAACAGAAAACATGGTGGAGATTATGAAAGAAGGCTCCGTAATTATCGATGTTAGTATAGATACGGGTGGTTGCTTTGAAACCTCTGAAGTGACTAATCACAAAAAACCGACATTCATAAAACACGGCGTGGTGCATTATTGTGTGCCGAATATTCCTTCGAGATATTCTAAAACCGCTTCACAGGCGATGAGCAATATTCTTATCCCTTACTTATTAGAAATAGGCGAAAATGGCGGTGTAGAATCAGCCATTCGTTATGATGCGGATCTAAAAAACGGGATCTATATGTATCACGGGGTTCTGACAAACAAAAAGATAGCAGACTGGTTTGGGCTTACAGCCAGAGAGATAAATTTGATTCTTTTATAAACACAAAAAATCAAGTGCATAAAAAAACCGCCTCAAGTACTGAGACGGTTTTTTGTTGGACTTGAGCGGAAGACGAGGCTCGAACTCGCGACAACCAGCTTGGAAGGCTGGAGCTCT
>CAZRCB010000096.1:0-7384 GCA_964598455.1 uncultured Flavobacterium sp. | reverse complement strand
TGTGTTTTTTATGAATATTATACTGATTTAGAATCGCTCAAACAACGACTCAAAGAAGACCAAGAATTGATTCAGTGTGTAGTTGGGAATGAAATCCTAGAAAACCAAGTTGCTTTTGGGCAAACACAACACCCGAAGCTTTCTGACTATGCTGATGGCATTGATACTATTTTGTTCTTAAACAATATCTAGTTTAAGGTGAATATGGTTTTCTCGAAATTAAGCATAGAAACTATACAAGCGCTTTATAAACCTTCTGTTTTTGATGGATACAAATCATGGATTTTTAAACTATCCATAAGCTAGAACTACGTCTTCTTGTGTGGTTTTTTCAGCTATTTTGCCTTAGCAAATACAACTTTTCTAAACATCACTAGTAGCAGTAAGAGATAAATGGCATAGGTAACTGCGTGTGCCATCACAAGCCCTTGTACACCATAGCTTTTCATCAAAAAATTACTCGATAGATAAAGAATGACAATTGAAAACACTTCGGTAGTTAAGAAAGCGACGGTCATTCGTTTGGCAAAGAACTGATAGCCTAAGATAAGCGAACATACTTTGAAGAAATCCCCTAACAATTGCCAGAAAAACAAATCTGTTAAAACCAAAAACCTATCCGAGTAGATAAGCGCAATCAGTATATCTCTAGTGAAATAAAGCAACATACCACCAGCGATAAACATCGGAATAATACTTTTGTAATAATCCATAAAGATGTCTTTGGTTTGGATATCTGTTTTGGATTGCGATAGCTTCGGGAAGAAATAAACAGACAAAAGCGTGGACACAAACACGAGATAAAAGCTAGCCAATCTGTTCA
Organism: uncultured Flavobacterium sp.; assembly: GCA_964598455.1. Taxonomy (GTDB): domain Bacteria; phylum Bacteroidota; class Bacteroidia; order Flavobacteriales; family Flavobacteriaceae; genus Flavobacterium. Next base: position 6,561 of record CAZRCB010000096.1, on the reverse strand, counting down.
TCGCCTCCCAATTTCCCGCGTTGTCAATTCCGAGGGTCGCGATGGCTTCTGACCTAATCTGCAAGTAAACTAGCGGCAAACAAAACGCGGACACGAAAGCCATTAGCGAATAAGCTGACAGTTTTTTGATTACAGATGCGTCATAAATTCCAAACTTAATATATTGTATTAAGCTTAGTGTACGAGATACCCAAAACCAACTCACTCCAAACAAAATAAGCGGTACGAGTGCCATTGCCAGCAAAGCGCCGAGGGTTTTATATTGCAGAATCATCAAGATCGTAAATACAAATCCGATGAAATTTCCTGCGATATTGATGTAGATAACTTTCTTGAACTCTGATAATCCGTTGATGATGGCAACCAGAAAAATATTCATCGCAAACAGCGGAATAGTCAGTGCCAAGGTCTTGAACACTAAACTAAAATCGTAGGCACGACCAAATATTTTTAGGTTCCAGTAGTCAGCAAATATAAAAAGTGGAAGTGCAACGGCAACGGATGCTACGAGCAGTGTCCAGAAGACCGTTGAAATAATTTTTTGGAGTTCCTCTTGATTCTTGTTGTGTTCGGCAACGTATTTCACAATTCCGTTGTTGAAACCGAGCACAGCAATGGTTTCTAGTGAGGTAATAAAGTTTCTGAGATTCCCTAAAAGGGCAACACCACTAGGACCCAAAACCTTAGCCACAACCGAAGTCGATACCAATCCGGTGAGGATACGAATTATTACACTCAAGCTGTTGAGCGAGGTAATCCTGAATACAGGATGTTGAAATATTTGTTTGATTAACTTCAAATCAATAGTCAAAAAACTAAGGGTCAAGAACTAGCGATTAGCCTTGGTATATGCATCTAAGATTTCTTCCATTTCAGTTTGAATAGATTGCGCTTCTTGCCTTGCCTTTGCGGCGAAATCTACACCATCAGAGGCATATATAATTCCCCTTGAGGAATTGACGAGCAGTCCAACATTAGCATTCAAACCGTATTCACAGACCTCTTTTAGGCTTCCTCCCTGAGCGCCTACTCCCGGCACAAGTAAGAAATTATCAGGGACAATTTTGCGGATACGCTCAAAATAAGCTTCATTCGTAGCGCCTACCACATACATCAAGTTGTGAGAGTTCTTCCAAGAAAGGGATGTCTCCAATACGTTTTCAAAAAGTGCTTTTTCTTCGTATTGACGCGTCTGAAAGTCTTTTGAACCTGAATTTGATGTGAGTGCAAGCAGTATGGTGAATTTATTTTCAAACGCCAAGAAAGGTTCTACAGAATCCTTCCCCATATACGGCGCCACTGTAACCGAATCAAAACCTAAATCCTCAAAGAAAGCCTTTGCATACATAGTCGAGGTGTTTCCGATATCACCGCGTTTTGCATCTGCTATTGTAAAAATATCTGGATAGTATTGCTTAATATAAGCGATGGTTTTCTCTAGCGATTGCCAACCTTTCACGCCATAAGCTTCATAAAAAGCGGTGTTGGGTTTATAGGCTACACATAAATCATACGTAGCATCAATGATCGCTTTGTTAAATTCAAAAATTGGGTCTTGAGTCGCTAATAAGTGCTTTGGGATTTTATCTAAATCCACGTCAAGACCTATACAAAGAAATGTCTTTTTGTTTTTGATTTGCTCTACTAACGCTGATGTAGTCATTATTTATTCGTCGGTTACGATTATAAATTCGTCTGTACCACTAACTCTTTCGAGGTCATTTGGGTATGCGGTTTTTAGGTAGGGTATGATCGCTGGATCGAAATTTGCGATTACATTCACATCAAAAGCTTCGATATTATTTGGGTCATCAGAATAAACCTCATCCTCTGTTCCTGAGAAAAAGCGCCAGCCACTGTCATTTTTTTCTTCTGGTTTTTCTCTATACATAAAACCAATTTTCATGCCCTCTACTGTAATTTTGTCAGAGACAAAGCCATAGCCCATAGGCGCTATGAGTTCTTTGATATCATCTTCAGTTAGTTTGAATACTTTGTCTGCCATAATCTATTTTTCTGGGAAAGTGAGTTTTACACTATAATAATTCAAGTAGTGTCGACTTCTTTTGAGTCACAACACTACTTGAATTTATATATTAGGTTATTTTTTAGCTTACGTCAACGGTGTGTTCAGAAGCCAATTTTAAATAAGTTCCGTTCACAAGTTTTTCGCGAATTGCTTCGAATGCATTGAGAGTTTGATCTATATCTTCTAGCGTATGTGAGGCTGTTGGAATCATTCTGAGCAATATAATTCCTTTAGGAATCACAGGGTAAACCACTATTGATAAGAAAATACCATAGTTTTCTCTCAAGTCATTCACTAGCATCATCGCCTCTGGAATAGAGCCATCAAGATACACAGGAGTAACGCAAGTGTTGGTATCTCCGATGTTGAAATTTCTTTGTCTTAGTCCGTTTTGGAGTGCATTTACGTTCTCCCAAAGTTTGTCTTTTAGCTCAGGCATAGAACGCAGCATATCTAGACGTTTTAGGGCTCCAAGGGTATAAATCATCGGTAGTGATTTGGCGAACATTTGCGAACGAAGGTTGTATTTCAAATACTCGATAATTTCTTGATCTGCCGCTACGAATGCTCCGATACCTGCCATAGATTTGGCGAAAGTGGCAAAATATACATCAATTTGGTCTTGTACGCCTTGCTCCTCACCTGCTCCTGCTCCTGTTTTACCAAGAGTACCAAATCCGTGTGCGTCATCCACTAAAATACGGAAGTTGTATTTCTTTTTCAGTGCACATATCTCTGTAAGTTTCCCTTGTTGTCCGCGCATCCCGAAAACACCTTCGGTAATAAGCAAGATACCACCTCCGGTCTCTTGGGCCATTTTGGTTGCACGTTGTAAGTTTTTCTCTATGCTTTCTATGTCGTTGTGCTTATACGTAAAGCGTTTCCCGTGGTGTAGTCGCACTCCGTCAATGATACAAGCGTGAGAATCTACGTCATAGACAATCACGTCATTTTTGCTCACTAGTGCGTCGATGATTGACACCATTCCTTGATACCCGAAGTTTAGCAAATATGCGGCGTCTTTTTGTACGAAGGCTGCTAGCTCTCTTTCGAGTTGCTCGTGTATTTCAGTATGACCGCTCATCATACGCGCGCCCATTGGGTAAGCAGCTCCGTACTGTAAGGCTGCCTCTGCATCTACTTTTCTGACCTCTGGATGATTTGCCAATCCAAGATAGTCGTTTATACTCCAGTTAAGAATCTGTTTTCCGTGGAAAGTCATTCGAGGTCCTAGCTCTCCTTCAAGTTTCGGGAATACATAATAACCTTCTGCTTGAGAAGCCCATTTCCCGAGAGGACCTTTGTTTTGGTGAATCCTTTCAAATAAGTCTTTTACCATAATCTTATAAAATGATATAGGGTTATAAATTAGGTGCAAAATTAACGAAATTCAGAGGATTAAGTACCTTTTTGACAAGATATTTTTGACCAGGCCTGAATATGCAATTTCTTCTTTGCCAAATAGAATGCTTTTGACTAAATTTGCGAAATTCCGACTTTATATAACTATCAAAATGAATACGACAAAAAATAAAGCCCCCTTAACATTTGAAGATTTTAAAACAGAGGTTTTAAACGATTATAGATTAGCTCTGACCAGTAGAGAATGTAGCCTCTTAGGGAGACGTGAAGTATTGACAGGTAAAGCAAAATTTGGAATTTTCGGCGACGGAAAAGAAGTGCCTCAACTCGCACTCGCTAAAGCCTTTAAGGATGGAGATTTTCGTTCGGGATACTATCGCGACCAAACCTTTATGATGGCTATCGGACAGATGAATCCTGTGCAGTTTTTTGCTGGATTATACGGACACGCCGATATCAATTTTGATCCGATGTCAGGTGGAAGACAAATGGGCGGACACTTTTCGACACATAGCTTAGACGAAAACGGAAATTGGAAAAACCTAACCCAACAAAAAAACTCAAGCTCTGACATCTCTCCTACTGCCGGACAAATGCCTAGACTTTTAGGTCTTGCACAGGCTTCAAAAATATACAGAGAAGTAGCCAGCGTAAAAGACCAAACTAACTTCTCTATCAACGGAAACGAAATTGCTTGGGGAACTATCGGAAATGCAAGTACCTCTGAAGGTTTGTTTTTTGAGACCATCAACGCTGCTGGAGTGCTTCAAGTGCCAATGGTGATGAGCGTTTGGGACGACAACTACGGTATATCTGTACATTCAAGACACCAAACCACCAAGGAAAATATTTCTGAAATCCTCAAAGGCTTCCAGAAAGAAGAAAATACTAACGGCTACGAAATCTTTAGAGTAAAAGGATGGGATTATGCCGAACTTATGAGTACCTATCAGAAAGCAGCTGAAATTGCCAGAGAACAACACGTTCCGGTACTTATCCACGTCCAAGAACTTACACAACCTCAAGGACACTCGACTTCGGGCTCACACGAAAGATACAAATCAGCTGAGCGCTTAGCGTGGGAAGCGAAATTTGACTGTATTGCACAGATGAAACAGTGGATGATTGAAACTGAAATCGCAACTGAAGAAGCGCTGAGTGAAATGCACGAAACAATCAAGAAAGAAGTTCTTGAAGCCAAGAAAACAGCTTGGAGCAATTACCTAAATCCAATAAAAGAAGAGCAAAACGAAGCTGTTGCACTTTTGGATAAAATCGCTGCTAGAAGTGCTAACAAAGTATTTATCGAAAGTTTAGTCTCAGAGCTGAGATCAATCAAAGAACCTATAAGAAAAGAGATCTTAAGTACGGCTAGAAAAGTGTTGCGCATGATTATTGGCGAAGCTTCACAAGCTGAACTTAGCGAGTGGATTACAGCCTATAAAGAAAAAATTCAACCAAAATATAGTGCACATCTTTTCTCAGAATCAGATGAGAATATCGCTAGCATAAAATCAATTGCACCTACTTATGATGACAATGCAGAGAATGTAGATGCTAGACTTGTGATCAGAGATAACTTTGATGCTATTTTTGCGAAATATCCTGAGACTCTTATTTTCGGAGAAGATTCAGGCTATATCGGAGATGTCAACCAAGGACTAGAAGGGCTTCAAGAGAAATATGGCGAGCTACGCGTGGCTGATGCTGGAATTAGAGAAGCCACTATCTTGGGTCAAGGAATTGGATTAGCACTTAGAGGTCTTCGCCCGATTGCTGAAATTCAATACTTAGATTATCTGTTGTATGCGATTCAGATTATGAGTGATGACTTGGCGACACTACAATACAGAACTTTCGGAAAACAAAAAGCACCGCTGATTATCAGAACTAGAGGTCACCGTTTAGAGGGGATTTGGCACTCAGGTTCTCCGATGGGAATGATTATCAATGCCATCAGAGGAATTCACGTTTTGGTCCCTAGAAATATGACCAAAGCAGCTGGATTCTATAACGCACTACTTCAAGCCGATGAACCAGCTTTAGTAGTAGAATGCTTGAACGGCTACCGCTTGAAAGAGAAACTACCGACTAACTTAGGTGAATTCACCACGCCAATCGGAGAAGTGGAAACAATGAGATCAGGTAGTGATATAACGGTTGTTTCTTATGGTTCTACGCTTAGAATTATCGAGCAAGCTGCTAAAGAACTCTCAGAAGTAGGCATCGAGATCGAAATTATTGACATTCAGTCGTTATTGCCGTTTGACCTCAACAAAGACATCGTTAAGAGTATTGCTAAAACCAATCGTTTGTTAGTGGTTGATGAGGATGTTCCTGGAGGAGCTTCTGCTTATATACTACAGCAAATTATAGAAGAGCAAGATGCTTACAAATACCTTGACAGCAAGCCGCAAACTTTGAGTGCTAAAGCTCACCGACCTGCATATGGTACCGATGGAGATTATTTCTCTAAACCTTCTGCAGAAGATGTATTTGAGAAAGTTTACGAAATTATGCACGAGGCAAACCCGAAGCAATTTCCTAGATTATTCTAGAGAAATTGTTCTTTGGAGAACTATTAATTAAATCAAAAATCACTACTAAATTAGTTGAACTAATGTGGTAGTGATTTTTTTATGGGTTATGGTAGGTGTTTTTTAATATCCATTCTCTGTTGCAAGATTCTAATAACTTCTACAACTCCGTCATCAACTTTTCTTTAAAAAATCAGGTGGAAATTAATTTTAGTTACGCGATAGTTTTTCTGAGTTTGCTCAACTGATTCTCCAATTAAGTAATTGTCAGCAACAAACTCAATCCTCCTATTATTAAATCGTAATATCTATCAGTTTGCTCTTTGGGTCATTTATGAAAAGTATATATCCAAATATCGTTTAAGTTTACAATCGCTTGTTTACTTATTTGATACTTGCGCTTACTCATAAATATTTGCTATGAAGTTTCGCTAAATTTTGCTTAGGATCAAAGTCTTCAATAAATCCATTTTGTTTACCAATTTCAAGAGCTTTAATCAGTTCTCTTTCTTTTGTTTCTTCTTCCTCTAACAATCTAAGTGCAGAACGAATTACTTCACTAGCAGAAGTATATCGTTTGGCGGTATGGTTAGTTGCCGATTTCGAAGCACTTCCGTATCAAGTTACAACTAC
>CAZRCB010000095.1:0-7402 GCA_964598455.1 uncultured Flavobacterium sp. | reverse complement strand
GCATAAAAAACGTCTATCACGAGTATCCAATTGGACATGGCGTTGCACCTAAGAACTTCATTGATTTTAAAAACTGGATATTAAACGGTTGATGTAAGTAGCTATGTTTAATTAGTTGATTTTAAGTTAATTAAATTATTGTTATAGAAAAAACCTATAAGTTAAATTCTACCGATTCATAACATTTCAAATATGAGGAAAACGTTTATTATTACTTCATTCGCAGTGTTTCTTCTGGGATGTAGTTCAGGAGTCGTAGCGCAGCAGTCAACTTTGAAAATTGATGACAAAAAGCAGATAGATGTCTTCGCGAATAGCATCACTCAGGAAGAGCTCAAGGCTCATCTTTTTGTCATTGCGTCAGATGAAATGCAGGGTCGAGATACGGGAAGTGAAGGACAGAAAAAAGCAGGTAGATACCTCATCGAACAATATCAGAAAATGGGAATTTCGTATCCACCTTCAGCGGATGGTTTTTATCAACCCATTCCTTCAAAAGCCATGAAGACAGCTTGGAGCCCTACGTTGCCTGACTCAGAAAATATATGGGCTTATATCGAAGGCGGAGAAAAGAAGGATGAGGTGCTTATCTTGTCGGCGCACTACGATCACATTGGTATGAAAAACGGAGAAATTTATAACGGAGCAGATGACAATGCTTCGGGAACTGCTGCGCTTTTAGAAATTGCTCAAGCCTTTTTAGCAGCCAAGAAAGCTGGACATACGCCATTGCGCTCAATTCTGTTTTTGCACGTAACGGCTGAAGAGTACGGTTTGCACGGATCTAGATACTATACTGACCATCCTATTTTTAGTATCAAAAATACAGTTGCCAACATCAATATAGATATGATTGGGAGAAGAGGTTTTGGAAAAGAGTACAATGACAACTATGTGTATGTCATCGGTTCTGATAGACTCAGTAGCGATTTGCATGCTTTATCTGAAGAAGCCAATCAGTACGTGGGTTTAGAACTAGATTATACATACAATGACTTAAACGACCCAAACCGGTTCTATTACCGTTCAGATCACTATAACTTTGCTAAGAAGGGAATTCCCGCTATTTTTTATTTTGATGGCATGCACCAAGATTATCACAAAGCCACAGATACTGCTGACAAAATTGATTTTCCGTTATATGCTAAACGCACAAAACTCGCTTTTGCAACCGCATGGGAATTGGCGAATGCAGAAAATAGACCTGTTATAGACAAAGACGGTAAGTAAAAAAATCACTCAGAACATATAAATTCAATCTTTTAAAAGCTATATAACTCATATTACAATGGATATAAATTTCAATACAAACGAAGATCACAACAAACTATTAGTCTCTGATTTACGCCATAAATTCGCACGCGTCAGTAAAGGTGGCGGAGAAAAACGCATCGAAAAACTTCACGCAGAAGGTAAGATGACTGCTCGTGAGCGCATTGACTATTTGTTTGACAAAGGAACAGAAAGCATCGAAATCGGTGCATTTGTGGGCGATGGCATGTATGAAGAACACGGTGGTTGTCCTAGTGGAGGTGTGGTAGTAAAAATTGGCTATGTTTCAGGAAAACAAGTGATTGTCGTGGCGAATGATGCAACCGTAAAAGCGGGCGCCTGGTTTCCGATTACAGCAAAGAAAAACCTTAGAGCACAAGAGATTTCTATAGAAAACAGACTTCCGATTATATATTTAGTAGATAGTGCGGGTGTGTATTTGCCACTACAAGACGAGATTTTTCCGGACAAAGAACATTTTGGTCGCATCTTCAGGAATAATGCTATTATGAGCAGTATGGGAATTACTCAAATAGCCGCTGTAATGGGGAGTTGCGTGGCTGGTGGAGCATACCTACCGATTATGAGTGACGAAGCCATTATAGTCGATAAAACAGGCAGTATTTTCTTGGCTGGAAGCTATTTAGTGAAAGCCGCAATTGGAGAAAGTATCGACAACGAAACCCTAGGTGGCGCAACCACACATACTGAAATTTCTGGCGTGACGGATTATAAAGCAAAAGACGACAAAGATGCGCTTGAGCGAATAAGAAACGTAGTGGGTAAGATCGGCGATTTTGACAAAGCTGGTTACAACAGAATAGCAGCACAACAACCTGCCTTGGACGAAAATGAAATATATGGCATCCTACCTAAATCAAGAGCTGAGCAGTATGATATGTATGAAATCATCAAGAGGATGGTTGACAACTCTGAGTATGACGAATACAAACCCGGTTATGGACAGACTATTATCACGGCTTATGCTAGAATTGACGGTTGGGCTGTAGGGATTATTGCCAACCAAAGAAAAGTTGTAAAGACGACTGGCGCTAAAACCAAACCAAGTGAAATGCAGTTTGGCGGTGTTATCTATTCAGATAGTGCGGATAAAGCAACGCGTTTTATCGCAAATTGCAATCAGAAGAAAATTCCACTGGTGTTTTTGCAAGACGTAACTGGTTTTATGGTGGGTTCGAAATCTGAACACGGAGGCATAATCAAAGATGGTGCTAAGATGGTTAACGCTGTTTCTAATTCGGTTGTGCCTAAATTTACAGTGATAATCGGTAATTCATATGGTGCGGGTAATTATGCTATGTGCGGAAAAGCTTATGACCCAAGACTTATTTTTGCTTGGCCTAGTGCAGAGCTAGCTGTGATGGGAGGTTCGCAAGCAGCTAAAGTATTGCTTCAGATTGAAGCCTCTTCACTAAAGAAAAAAGGAGAAACTATTACACCCGAGAAGGAAGCAGAGTTGTTTGACAAGATAAAAGCGAGATACGACGCTCAGGTTTCGCCCTATTATGCCGCTGCACGTCTGTGGACAGACGCCATTGTTGACCCGTTAGACACCAGAAAATGGATTTCGATGGGAATTGAAGCAGCTAATCATGCGCCAATCGAAAAACAGTTTAACCTAGGAGTGATTCAAGTCTAAATATTATTGGCTTGGTTCTTGTTTAAAAAAAGCTTTATAACCATCTAAGACAAACTTATTATGAAAAAAATTATATTTATTCTTCTGCTAGCAACCGGAATGGTATTTCTAAATGCTTGTACAGGTCCTGAGGGTCCAAGAGGTCCACAAGGAAATCCAGGCACAAGTATTCTAAGCGAAGTGTTTGAGGTGTCGGGTTCTTTTTCATCGAATAACGACTATACGATCAACGTGCCGCTTAACCCAGCGATTTATAGCTCTGATGTAGTTTTGATTTATGAGTTATCAGGGGATTATAACGGAAACGATATCTGGACACCTCTTCCGATAACTTATTATATCGGAAATGGAGACTTGCGTTATTTCTATGATTTTTCTAGACATGATATTCAGATTTATTTGGATACAAACTTGAATCCGGCTAGTTTACCTGATCAATACAGAATTAACAAGACCTTTAGAGTCGTGATTGTGCCAGGTTACTTTTCAACTTTAGGAGTTGATGTGAATGATTTGAATGCAGTTATGAAGAAACTAGAATTGACTGACGACTCGTTCAGAAGCTTACACTAAATTATTAAAAACCTAATATTAGACTAAAACCATCCCTCAAATCCGATGCGAAAATATCTTCTTTTTTTGTTTTTTTTAATCTCTTTTGGAGGATGGGCTCAACCTTTTGAAACACCAACCTCCATAGAATTGGGCATTAAACCTAAACCGGATCAAAATCAGATAGACATCAAGCCTATTATTCAGGAGAAAGCACCCACTTTATCAGATTTTGATTCTAATAAATTACCCGAACCTAGTTTTTTAAAAACCGAAGGCAAGAGTGTTTTTGACAAGCCAGAATTCAGAACTCCTAATTTTGGAATTGCAGAGAAAATAAACAAAAGCCTTCAGACAGAAGGAAGTGAAAATCTTGAAGAATTCAAACGAAACCAATATTTCGGAGATTTTAAAACCTCTTCTAAATTCATCAAATTGGTCTATCGAGATCACCTCGCCTTTGATGGTGATAGGGTTCAGGTAGTGGTGAATGACAAGGTTATCTTGAGCAATGTGTTGCTGGAGCCTTCCTACAAAAGTATACAGATAGACCTAAATATAGGCTTCAATAAAATTGAAATTATCGCGCTGAATCAGGGAACTTCAGGACCAAATACCGCGGAGTTTCAGGTATATGACGATCAAGGCGAAACCATAAGTAGCAATCAATGGGAGCTAGCCACAGGCTTTAAAGGAACCATCATACTGATCAAAGAATATTAACGATTTTTGTCAGTTTAGATTTTTGGTCTCGGTTATTGCTAGTTTTAATTTTATATTTGTAAAAATATAAATCTTAAACTTATGGATGTTATAGGCATACTGCTCATTTTTGCAGCTTTATTTATAGGTGTTTTTATCGGTAAAAAACTTTCTAAAGCGACTGCTGATTCAGAGAAAATGGTTTTAGAAGAAAAAATTAACAACTTCGCTAGAGAAATTGACAACCACAAACAACAGCTTGCCCAACAAGCCCAACAAGCAGACAAGCAACTCCTACAACTCAACGCAGACAAAGAAAAACTCATAAGCGAAAAGCAATCTCTGATGATTGATCTCTCTCGCAAAGAGACTGAGTTTGAAAACATACAACAGAAAATTGCGGAGCAAAAAGAAGAGGTAGAACAACTTCAGGCAAAATTCACCAAAGAATTTGAAAACTTAGCCAATAAAATCTTAGAAGAGAAGTCAACCAAATTTACTGAGCAGAACAAAGAGAACATCAAAAATATTCTGAATCCGCTACAGGAGAAAATTCTGTTATTCGAAAAGAAAGTCGAAGACTCTCAAAAAGAAAATATCGGTATTCACACTTCGCTCAAAGAACAGCTCATCCAATTGCAAAGTCAAAACATAAAGATTACCCAAGAGGCAGAAAACTTGACCAAAGCCCTAAAAGGAGATTCAAAAATCCAAGGAAACTGGGGAGAGTTAGTGCTCGAACGCGTACTTGAAAAATCAGGATTAGAGAAAGATCGCGAGTATTTTGTGCAACAAAGCTTCACTAACGAAGAAGGCAAACGCGTGATGCCCGATGTAGTAATCCACTTGCCAGACAACAACAAAATGGTTATTGATTCCAAGGTTTCGCTTACGGCATATGAACGCTATGTGAACGAAGAGGATGCAGACCTAAGAAACAATCATCTCAAAGAGCACGTTAACTCCATCAAAAGGCATATCGAACAACTCTCTGACAAGAAATACCAGGATATCTACAAAATTGAGAGCCCTGATTTCATCTTGTTGTTTATCCCGATAGAGCCTGCCTTTGCCTTGGCTTTGAACCATGACAATTCGCTTTATACAAAGGCGTTTGAGCGAAATATAGTGATCGTAACTCCAGCGACTTTATTGGCTACACTCCGCACTATTGACAGTATGTGGACCAACCAGAAACAACAAGAAAATGCTTATGAAATTGCCCGATTGGCAGGTTCGCTTTATGATAAATTCGAAGGTTTTGTAGCTGATTTAATCAAAATCGGAAAGAAGATGGACGAAGCCAAAACAGAGTATTCGGGCGCAATGAATAAGTTGGTAGACGGAAGAGGGAATGTTATTGTAACCATTGAAAAACTCAAGAAAATGGGTGCTAAGACAACCAAAAATCTACCAGAAAATTTACTCAGTAGGGCAGAAGAAGCAGAGCAAATAGCAAACGAATAGTAGGTCTTAAAAAAAAATATTATCTAGCATAAAACATTGTATATGAGATACGTATCTAAATTAGTTGTGGTTTTTTTCGTCTTAGGAAATATAGGCAGTCTACTTGCACAAGAAGAAGTTGTGCCCAACAACCAAGAGGTATTTGACGACTTTATGTATAGAAGGTCAAATAACTTTCGTTCGGCTTCTGGGGTTCCAGGTCCCGAATATTGGCAAAACTCAGCTGATTATGTAATTGAGGTATCCTTAGATGACAAAACAAATATTGTCAAGGGAAAAGTTACGCTTACTTATACCAATAATTCGCCTGAAGTGCTTCCGTTTATCTGGATGTATTTAGACCAAAATCTTTATACCGAAAAAAGTAGAGGTAATTTGACTTCACAGGCAGGGCGTTTTAAAACAGATCTGGATGGTGGTATGAAAATAACAAATCTTATTGCGCAAACCCAAAAATCATCGTCAACAGAATACTATATAACCGATACACGTATGAAAGTGACTTTTGCCGAACCTATTCCTGCAAAGGGAGGTAAAGCTACGGTTTCTATGAACTTCGAATTTAAAACACCTCAATATGGAGTGGATAGAATGGGACGTTTGGATACTGAGAACGGAACAATTTACGCCATTGCGCAATGGTATCCGAGGGTAGCTGTTTTTGACGATGTTTCAGGATGGAATACTTTGCCTTATCTTGGCGCAGGTGAGTTTTATTGTGAATACGGAAATTTTGATTATAAAATTACAGTGCCTTATGACCATATTGTAGTGGCTTCAGGAGAGCTAAAAAACCCGAAAGAAGTATTGACAAAAACACAGATAGACAGGTTAAATAAAGCCTCAAAAAGCGATAAAACCTTGATGATTATTCCGATTAATGAAGTGGGCAACACGGCTATTACACGTCCGAAACAAAGCGGTACATTGACTTGGCACTACAAAATGGACAATACTCGCGATGTGGCTTTTGCAAGTTCCGCAGCTTTTATTTGGGATGCTGCAAAAATCAACCTACCTAGCGGAAAAACAAGTATCGCAATGTCTGTTTATCCCAAAGAGAGCAATGGTGATCACGCCTGGTCGCGCTCGACGGAATATACAAAAGCTTCTGTAGAGTTTTACTCAGATTGGTTGTATGAATATCCTTACCCAACAGCTGTAAATGTTGCTTCTAACGTTGGTGGAATGGAATATCCCGGAGTTTCGTTCTGTAGTTATAAATCGCAAAGAGGAAGTCTTTGGAGTGTAACAGATCACGAATTTGGGCACAACTGGTTTCCGATGATTGTGGGTTCAAACGAGCGTAAACACGTGTGGATGGATGAAGGCTTTAATACGTTTATCAATCACTACAGTACACTTAACTTCAATAAAGGCGAATATGACTCAGATACCGCAGACGGCAAAAGCAAGGTAGGCTGGATGACTTGGAAGAACAGAGAGTCGCCAAGCACTTTTCCGGATATTGCTAAAGGCTACAACTTGGCCTATTCTGCCTATTATAAACCCGCAACAGGTATGGTATTGCTTAGAGAATACATTACAAACCCAGCGCTCTTTGACCAAGCCTTTAGAGGATATATCAAAGCTTGGGCATATAAACATCCACAACCGACAGACTTCTTTAACTATATGGAAAATGCCATGGGCGAAAACCTGAATTGGTTCTGGAAAACTTGGTTTTATTCGAATGCCAATATAGATCTTGCCATCGATAGCGTACAGAAGAAAGAAGATGCTGTGCAG
>CAZRCB010000094.1:0-7420 GCA_964598455.1 uncultured Flavobacterium sp. | reverse complement strand
ATGACAGTTTAAATTTAAAGTTACTAAATTTGAATTAAAAACTGTCCTATTTTTGAGGAAGTCTACACAGAGTAAAGCCGATATTTATTTTGATTTCAATTATCCGATAATTACCAATGATGCGGTTACCCTTTTTCAAGCGACCATGACTATTGAAGATAATACCAAAAATATCGAGTTGAAGTTTTATCCTAATCCTACAACAGATTATTTCAATATTATATCAGAAACGATGATTCAATCAATCGAATTATATGATGTTTCAGGAAGATTGGTCAGAACAAGTTTAGTTAATGACTTTGAAACCAAACAAAACGTAAGCAACCTGACCAACGGAGTTTATCTTTTGAAAATCAAAACACAAAAAGGAGAAATTACGGGGAAAATAGTTAAGAAGTAGGTTTAATGTAACGTCCTGTATCATTTCTTTCAGGACGTTACCTTTACAATAAATAGCAAAAAAGAAGTTGAACAAATTTGTTTTGAATGTTATTTATCAGCGTCTTCTTTAAACCAACTCGAGTACATCACATAATTGTTAGAAATACGGTCTATTTCGCCTGAAAAACTAGAAGCATCAATGCTCTTTACTTTCTTGGCAGGCACTCCAGCATAAATACTTCCTGACTCAACTACGGTATTTTGGGTGACTACAGCTCCAGCAGCTATAATAGAATTGCTCTCTACCACACAATTATCCATCACAATGGCGCCCATCCCGATAAGCACGTTATCCTGAATGGTACAACCGTGAACAATCGCGTTATGACCGATAGAGACGTTGTTCCCGATAATCGTTGGGTGTTTTTGGTAGGTACAATGTATGATAGCTCCGTCCTGAATATTTACTTTGTTACCGATTTTGATGAAATTTACATCACCTCTAACAACGGCATTAAACCATACGCTGCAATTATTTCCAAAATTTACCTCGCCAACAATAGTAGCATTTTCTGCTACATAACAATCTTCAGGAATTTGGGGTGTCTTGCTGTTTATCGTTTTTATGAGTGCCATATCTATGTTCTTTTTAGTATTGGTTTGCTGCATTATAATTTGCGTAAGCTTGTTCTACTTCCTCAAAAACTTTAAAAATATCTTCAGGATTGTCTTCAGTAACCATGCGTTGTCTGTATTGTTTAAAGTCTGGAATTCCCCTGAAATAATTGGAGTAATGTCTTCTCATCTCAACCACGCCAACTCTTTCGCCTTTCCAGTCAATTGACCAATTTAGGTGATTTCTAACCGCTTCAACGCGATCTGAAATCGTAGGTTCTGCGAGCTTTTCTCCTGTTTTAAAGTAGTGTTTGATTTCGTTGAATATCCAAGGATATCCTATGGCAGCACGACCAATCATCATGCCGTCCAAGCCAAATCTATTTTTATATTCCAATGCTTTTTCAGGGCTGTCAATATCTCCGTTCCCGAAAATAGGCATCGAAATTCTAGGGTTATTTTTAATTCGTTCAATATGTGTCCAATCTGAATGACCTTTGTACATCTGAGCACGAGTACGCGCGTGAACCGTCAGTGCTTGCACACCTATGTCTTGCAGGCGCTCGGCTACTTCATCTATGTTTATCGAATCATCATCCCATCCCAATCGGGTTTTGACTGTAACCGGAAGATGTGTACTTCTGATAACAGCTTTGGTCAGGCGCACCATCAAATCAACGTCTTTTAATACACCAGCTCCAGCACCTTTACACACTACTTTTTTGACTGGACAGCCATAGTTGATGTCAACCAAATCAGGCTGTACAGTTTCGACAATTCTTGCAGACATTGCCATAGCCTCTTCATCACCGCCAAAAATCTGAATTCCCACAGGGCGTTCGTAATCGAAGATATCTAATTTTTGACGACTCTTAATCGCATCGCGAATCAATCCTTCTGACGAAATAAATTCAGAATACATCAAATCAGCTCCGTGCATTTTGCATAGTCTTCTGAAAGGAGGGTCGCTCACGTCTTCCATAGGAGCTAAAAGTAGCGGATGTTCAGGCAAAATGATATTTCCAATCTTAGGCATTATCGTGTTTGTTTTAGGCTGCAAAGGTAAAAAATTTATATCTTCTTATTTTGTTAAGTTTTCTTAGCTATTTAGATAGGTTTTATTTTTAGTTGCGCATACTTCAAGAGGTTGACTAGGCAAAACTTATGATGTTTTAAATCCGTATATTTGCCAAAAATATATTTTTAAGTTAAATCATACCTATACAAATTGCCATGAAAATAGAAGAACAACTAAAACAAAGAAGCGGGAATGTATGTGAATTGAGCGGAAGCACAGATAATTTAGTAATCTATGAGGTGCCGTATGCCAAAAATGCAGATGCAAGTGGAGCGATATTGATAAGTGAGGCTTGTCTAAACCAAATCGAAAAGAGAGAAGAGCTAGACAGTAAGTTTTGGGAAAGTTTTTTATTGACCTCTATGTGGAGTGAAGTTCCTGCAGTTCAGGTGGTTTCTTGGCGAATGCTTAGCCGTTTCAGAAATGAGAGTTGGGCAGCCGATGCGCTTGAGATGATGTATCTAGATGAGGACAACCAAAAATGGGCTGAAGCAACTTTAGATCATATGAGCGAAGCGACTCAAATCCACAAAGACTGTAACGGAAATATTTTGGTCAATGGAGATACGGTTACGCTTACTAGAGATTTAGACGTAAAAGGCTCTACAATAAATGCTAAAATCGGAACAGGCGTTAGAGCTATTCGACTAGTACACGACAACCACGAACAGATTGAAGGAAAAATCGACGGACAAAATATTGTGATCTTGACTAAGTACGTTAAGAAGCAATCTTAGATTCTATACTAAGACTTTAGTAAAATAAAAAGGAGCTATTCAGATGTTGAGTAGCTCCTTTTTTATGTTGCAAAAGTAGTATTTTATTGTTTATCGGTTGCAATTACGAACTTCAGGTTGAGTCTAACTCCGATTTGTAATAAATCTACCAAGTCTTGAACTTGTAGGTCATACGGAATTCTAATCACTACCGTTTGTAGGTTCGGATCAACTTGCAAGCGCAGTTCTTCTTCGATGTTCTCAAAACTAACTTCGTGCTTGTCAATAAAGTATCTTTTGTCTTCTGTTACTGACAGGCTAATATGTTGTTTATTAGTCGTGTCGTTAGCCTCAGATTTTGGCAAAGCAAGTTTGATAACGTTCGGGTTTGCTAATGTTGATATAATCAAAAAGAACAAAAGCAAAAAGAACATAATGTCGTTTAAGGCAGTTGTAGCTACCTCTGTCTGAAAACGTTTATTCCTTCTTAGACGCATAACTTGGTTGGTTGATGATGTTTAAGAATTCTAATACTTGTTTCTGAATATTCAAAACAAATGAGTCAATTCGGCCGTTGAATAGGTGATAGGCTGAATAGGCTATAACTCCTACGACAAGTCCAGCTCCACTACTAATCATTTTTTCATACAATCCTCCTGAGATATTTCCGATGCTGATATCTTCTGATACAGATATATCGTGGAAAATTTTAATTACCCCAGAAATAGTTCCGATGAACCCGAAAATAGGAGCGATACCAGCGATAAGCCCGAGGTGTCCCATTTTGGTTTCCATTTCCCCAATTTCGATATTAGTAGCTTTTTCCATTCTGGATTCAATCTCAGAAACCGGACGACCAATGCCGTCAATTCCGCTTGCCAACACATTTCCAGTTGATGAGTTGTCTCTTTTGCAGATGTTTCGCGCAGATTCAATTCTTCCAGCGCTCAATTCTGTACGCAAGTCATCGACTAGGTTTTTGTTGTATTTAGTAGCTTTTCTGATAGTCAGAAAACGTTCGATAATCAAGTAAATGGTATAAAAAAGTAAAAGTATAATTGGGATAATAAACACCCCACCTTTCATCAAAAATTCGATAGCTGTTGTAGGCTCTTTGCCTTGAGCAACTCCGTCTAGCATTACAGCTGCCGGATTTACAATCGAATCATTTTGCAAGAAAAAACTTAATAGGAACATAAAAATAAGTTAGGGTTTGGGTTAGATTTTTTTTTAGCTTAAACAAAAATAGTTTTTTTAGGATATGAAATAAAGCAATATAACGAAAGTTTTCAACACTTATTATAAAGACTATAAATCTTAAAGAACCTTAAGGAGTATATTTATGTTTTATTTATTCATAGAGATCAAAAACTCTTCATTGTTTCTAGTTCTCTTGATTCTTTCGTGTATGCTATCCATTGCTTCTGTAGGGTTCATATCGGCCAAGAACTTTCTCATAATCCACATTTTTTGGATGGTGTTTTCGTCAAGTAATAGGTCGTCTCGACGCGTACTTGATGAAGTAAGGTCTATAGCCGGGAAGATACGTCTGTTAGCAATTTTTCTGTCCAGCTGAAGCTCCATGTTTCCGGTACCTTTAAACTCTTCAAAGATAACTTCATCCATTTTAGAGCCTGTTTCCGTCAGTGCTGTAGCGATAATACTTAGTGAACCGCCGTTCTCGATATTTCTAGCAGCCCCGAAGAAACGTTTTGGTTTCTGTAGTGCATTAGCATCAACTCCTCCAGACAATACTTTACCAGATGCAGGTTGAACTGTGTTATAAGCACGTGCTAAACGAGTGATTGAGTCTAATAGAATCACCACATCGTGTCCGCATTCTACTAATCTTTTTGCTTTTTCTAAAACGATATTTGCCACTTTCACGTGACGTTCTGCTGGCTCATCAAAAGTAGAAGCGATAACTTCACCTTTCACGCTGCGTTGCATATCGGTAACTTCTTCTGGGCGTTCATCGATAAGTAACACAATTAGATATACTTCAGGGTGATTGGCTGCAATAGTGTTTGCAATATCCTTTAGAAGCATAGTCTTACCCGTTTTGGGTTGAGCTACAATCATTCCTCTTTGTCCTTTTCCGATAGGAGAGAACAGGTCAATGATTCTAGTGGATAACGTACTTTCTTTATCTGCTAAATTGAATTTCTCTTCTGGGAATAGTGGCGTCAAATGCTCGAATGAGATACGATCTCTGACTACTTGAGGGTCATGCCCGTTGATTTTTAGAACTCTAACAAGAGGGAAGAATTTCTCGCCTTCTTTCGGAGGTCTTACGACTCCTTTTACAGTATCTCCTGTTTTTAAACCAAACAAACGGATTTGAGAAGCCGACAAGTAAATGTCGTCAGGTGATGCAAGGTAATTGTAGTCTGAAGAGCGCAAAAATCCGTATCCATCTGCCATCATTTCTAGCACACCTTCACTCTCAATAATTCCGTCGAATTCGAAATCAGGGTCTCTAAAACCATTTTGTTTTTTGTGACCTTTTGACGTGTTCTGTTTTTTGTTTGAATGTGTTGCAGAGGGATTCTCTTGAGGTGCTTGAGAATTTTCTGTAGTCTCAGTCTGCGAAGGAGTGTGTTGAGTTGTGGCAGCAGGCCTGCTATCATGTTGCTTTGGTTTCTGCTGAAAGTCTTTCTTCTTGTGTTGTTGTTGCGTTGCTGGCCTCTCAGGGTCTTCTTTTCTGTGTTGCTGCTGAGTTTTAGGGTGTTCAGGAGCTTCCTTGCTGTGCTGTTGTTTGGGTGCAACAGGTTTTTTAGTTTCTTCTGTAGGAGCGGTTGTTACGACTGCTGCTGTTTCCTTGGTGTCCTTAGTTTCTTTGATAGTTGAATTAGTTATTCTCGGTCGAGATGGTTTAGGGCTTTGAGTTTTTTTGGGTTTAGAGGGCTGCTCGGGAGTAACCTCCTTAACTTCAGCTGCTACTGTTTTTATTATTTTTGGATCTTGCGCTTGTACGTCAAGGATTTGATATACAAGTTCATCTTTTTTTAAGCTTCTAAAGTTTTTGATTTTAGCAACCTTAGCTATTTCTTGAAGTTCGGTCAACTTCATTTCTTTCAATAGAGAAATGTCAAACATCTATGGAGTAAGTTTAAGTTTGTGTGAGTGTGTATAAAGAAAAATTTGTGAGACTTTTGGATCAGAAGTAAGATAAGTATGTCTAATCTGAGTGCAATAGTACGAAATAATTTTTAAAATACAAATAGTATTATTTAAAAAGAAAGTTTACTTTTGCAAGCATTAGATTAAAAAAATGCTTCAAAGAATTCAAACTGTCTATTTAATTCTGGTTGTTATTATAGCCGGTATACTGCCCTTTATCTTTCCGTTATGGCAAGATGAGTCGGGGTTACAGAAGGTTTACTTTATGCAAGAACCAGCTTCTTTATTGTTGTTTGCAGGAAGTTTTACTCTAGCTATTGTTTCGATTTTTAGCTATAAAAAACGACAAAATCAATTTGTGTTAAACAGGTTGAACATCATATTAAATTTAATTTTATTAGGACTATTTGTATATCGTTCGCTAACATTATCCGGAGAAACTGAAGTTTCTGAGAAGGGTATTGGGATTTTCCTCCCGATTGCTGCTGTAGTTTGCTTAGTTTTGGCAAATAGAGCAACCAAAAAGGATGAAGACCTCGTGAAATCTGTCGATAGATTGCGATAAACCTATTATATCTTAGTTTTATTAGTGCGAGAAAAAATGCCTGGTTCAGCCAGGCATTTTTTGTGTTATAGAATATTGATTTTTGAAATAACTCTAGGTTAGTTAGTTGTCTTGGAGTTGAATACAGTTTAAGGTGACTTAAAATCGATTAAAGCAGTGCCACTTATAGCCGGCTAAATAAATATTTCCTGGCTGTTATTCATACCCAAAAAAAATAGTACATTTGCCTTTAATGGATAAAACTAACATCAATATAGCAAAGACTTTACTGGCTGGACAGCAGAATATCGCTGTTGTGTCTCACAGAAATCCCGATGGTGACGCTATGGGCTCAGCAATAGGCTTGGGGCTGTTTCTGAAGAAATTAAATCATCGAGTAAATGTGATAATGCCTAATAATTTCCCCGATTTTTTGGCTTGGATGCCTCAAACTGATGAGGTTTTGATTTTTGAGGAAAATATAGTGACCTCAAAAGAGGTGCTGGACAAGGCAACTCTTGTCTTTACCCTTGACTTCAATGCACTACACAGAACAGGACATCTTATGGAGCAGACACTACAGGATCTCGATGTGCCTTTTCTGATGATTGACCATCACCTAAGTCCGGACGATTATGCAACCTACATGTTTTCAGATACAAAGTACGGGTCTACTTGTGAGATGGTGTATCATTTTATTTCTGAATTAGGATACGAAAACCTGATAGATTCTGAAATCGCCACGTGTTTATACACCGGAATCGTAACAGATTCAGGTTCGTTTAAATACCCAACGACTTCAAGTGTTACCCACAAAGTGGTTTCATCGCTTATCAGTAAAGGAATAAACAACGCTGAGATTCACAACCTCCTTTTTGATAATAACTCTTATGACAGACTAAAGCTTGTCGGTAGAGGGTTAGAGAATATGATTGTATTGCCTGAATTGCAAACGGCTTATAT
>CAZRCB010000093.1:0-7447 GCA_964598455.1 uncultured Flavobacterium sp. | reverse complement strand
ATTTTATCACTATTGTTTTCAAGAAATTTTTTTTCAGCACATACATTTGTCTTTACTTCGGATTCCTCAAACTCTTGCTTAATTAGTCTTGATACGTACTTACTTTTACTATTTGTTGCTTTTAGCTCAAGAACTGTTATTTTCGTTAGTACTTTTTCTATTATTGATAAAATTTCTCTATTATTTTCATTTGGATTATAATGTTGGTACTTTGCAATCATTGGGCTTAATTTTTTATGTTACTAATTTTCTTCAAAGATAGATATTATTCACAAACCTACTAACTACCTGAAAATACGTATCAATTCCTGAAAATTTATGGTCGCTTTCCAAATCCAAAACTATTTGGTTGTTGTGTTTTATAAACGGGTTATCTCCAATAAGTTGAATATGATTGATAACTTCATCATATTGACTGATAAAAACCAGACTTTCGGTTATTCGGGTTTTTGGAACAATGTAATTTCTTAAATGATTCGGAATAATTTCTTTGTTTATCACATACGAAATATCCAATAACGGATTTATCAAAACCAATGAAACATACTCTTTATTCGTTTTCCATAAGGAATCTTTTACCTGACAAGCTAAATTCCCTCCGAACGAATCTCCGACAATGACAATTCTGTCATATTCATTGTGTATTTTATTGATAATTTCACTCCAAAAACTGATTTTTTCGGTCAGATTATCCTCTGAAAACCATTCCAGACACTCGATATTTTGAAATTCTTCATTTCCTGAAAACAATAAAAATTTACCCGATTTTTTGGAACTGTTCAGCCCGTGAATGTAATAGTATTTGATGTTCATATTCTTTAGTTTAAATTTAATAAATCACAAAATATCCAAAACAGCATCAATCCCTTTACTTTTTTGTTCAAAACACATAAAACAGTAATCAACGATTTTTTCAACATCTGCAATACGGTTTATTCCGTTTTCGCCTCGGGTAAAGAATTTCTTTTTGCCGTTTTCGGTTTCTGTGTATATCGGAAAGGACGGATTTTTTTCTACCGTATATACCAAAATAATCTGTCCTTTATAGTTATAAATTTTTATTGAAATCAATCGGGAAATAATATAGCCAAACATAGATTCCATAAGAGTTTCGTGTACCCGAATCATATCCGACGCACTTTTTTGGTCGAATATGGATTTTGCCTGTCGGGTCGGACTGATTCCAAGGAATAAATGCCCTTTTTGAGCCATATTCAGAAGTGAAGCTAATTCTCTTTCGATGTTTTTAGCCGATACTTTGGTCAGAAAAGCATTGTTTGTCAAAGAACCTTTTGTGATGTTGGAAAGCAAATCGTCTGTTTTTTCTTTTTCGTCCAAAAAATAATGAAAGTGCCAATCCATAGGAGTTGGTAAACAAGTGTAACTAAAATTTCCGATACGATTTCCGTTAGACAAAAACCTCGTGAAATCAACTGCCTCCGAAGAATTGTAATCGTTAAACTTGAATTTTTGGAAATATCCGTATTCTCTTTTCAACCCCTCAATCATCTGACGGATTTTTTCCGAATTAAGTCTTCTAACCGAATAAATCAAGTATCTGTTTCCTTTTTTATCTTCGGTTTTCATATAATCAATCGGTTCATTTACCACCATATAAAGGCTGATTCCGTCAGGAAAATCTTTTGGTTTTAGAAAAACAGGGAATTTTTGGTTATAGTTTTCGAGCTCGTCATAAAAATATTCGTCGGGTTCTCCAAAGGGAAGTTGCTCAACTTTATCCATTCGTTTCATTAGTCGGTTTTCCTGCAAAATTCCCACATAATTATTCATAAACTCAAAGGCTTTTTTTCTTGCTAAAAAAGGCTCTTTGTCCGAAAAAACGGTTTCGGAAAATTTTTGCGTTTTTTGATTAAAACCTGTTTTTACCACATAATGAATTGCAGGAACGGAAGAAGTGTTTTTTGATGACATAACTTTGTGTTTTTAGATTACTTGAGCAAAAGTAAAACACAAGGGTATCAAAATACGATACACTTGTGAGAAAATCAGAAAAGTTTTACAATTCGTACAACAAAACCCAAACCTTTGTAAAATGAAAGAAAAAGAAACCCGAAATGGGCTTCGTTTGTTGCTTTCATTTGAGAATATTAAAAGTATGAAACGAGCTTTGGAGGTTTTGAGTTTGTTGAGGGAATGACAAACGTCTTAATTTATTATCAATCTTGTATTCTGGATAATAGATAATTCTTCATACCTCTGGCAAGATATTCAATAAAGGAGTGTCATTTTTTTCTGTTTCGCATTGAACAATAGTGGTAATATATTCAATTTGTTCCTCTTGACTTGTAATTTTTGGGAATATTGGAGGACAATTATTTACCATAAGTACAGCTCCAATGATAATTCTGCAAACTCTGCCATTACCATCAGCAAAAGGGTGTATTTCGTTCAAAAATTTATTGTGGAAATAGGCTATTCTGGTCAATAAATGTTTTTCGTTGGTTGAATTATCAATATCTGCCAACCTCGCATTAAACATATCGAGATAAGTTGCCATAATAACCTCTAAATTATAATGTGCTGAATATTCCTTGTTTTCAAAAAAAAGGCTGCCTTGAACCAACGGTAGGGACATTTCGATAATTTCCAACCAACTCGGGTTTAAAATCGGTTTCCCAAGCCAAAGGAGAGCTCATTAAATTTTCGTGAACATTTTTGATGATTTCTTCTGTTAATTGAAAGTTTTCTAAATTTTCTAAAAGATTTTTCAAAACAGATTGATGTTCTGAAATTCCAAGTAATGATTCAAAATTGATTCCCCGAACAGTTTCATTGTTCAAAAAACGAATTGTATCACCATATTCAAGTTTAGAATCTTCAACCCTTGCAGAGTAAAAAGAATAATCATTAATCAGAGAATCTTTAAATTCTTCTGACCACTTATTTCTCGGATATTTATTTTGAAATTGTAAAAGAGCAGCATTGAAATCCAACAAATATTCAGAAAGCATAATTACTATCCGTTATATTTGTTAAACATAAAACGAGTCCACTCTTTAACATCGTGAGGATAGGCAAACAAAACATCATTTTTCTTTAAAAAAGTTTTTCCAAAAAAGAATAATTGAAAATCTTTTTTAAAGGTATTAGGTATCGTATCAACAGGAGTAAGCTCTTTTGTAGTTGATAATTTTTTTAAAACGATTATGTCTTGTCTTGTTACTAACATAGTACAAAGATATTAAATACTTTCAAAATATAAAAACATTACACTTTTTTAGTACTTAACATATCATTCCAAAGTGCTAAAATGAAAGAAAAAGAAACCCGAAATGGGTTGCGATTATTACTCACATTTGACCACATCAAAACAATCAAAAAAGCTTTAGAAGTACTGACTTTGTTGAAGGAGTAGTTTTTTTTGAAGCATATTCTGATAAATTGAGTTTATAAGACTATATATTTATTTTAGATATAAGTTTTGCTTAATTTTATTTTATTTTGTTTTTCAAAATTTATATTTTTATATTTGTATCTAGAAAAAGGAAGTACTGATGCGTATTGTAACATTTTCAAAAATAAAAACATTTATTGAAAAGCACGCTGACTCAGATGTTGCTTTGCGGGATTGGTATTATAAGACTAAAAGAAGCGATTGGGGAAATCTGAGTGACATAAAACAGACGTTTAACTCAGTTGATTATATAGGTAATAACCGTTATGTTTTTAATATTAAAGGGAATGATTATCGGCTTGTTGCAATTATCATCTTCGCTTCTCAGAAAGTTTATTCGTTTTATAGGCAAACATTCAGAATATGATAAAACAGATTGCTTAAACATTTAAGTTATGAGAACTATCGAAACACAAAAAGAATATAAGGCTATATCTTCACGTATTGAAGAGTTATTAGCTATTGTAGGAAATGATACGCCTACTGGCGATAAGCATTTTATTGAACTGGATTTTCTATCTGATTTGGTTGCTACATACGAAGAAGCTCATCAGCCTATACATATGCCCTCACTTATTGAAGTTATTAAACTTCGTATGTATGAACAAGGTCTAAATCAAAAGCGTTTATCAGAATTATTAGGAGTAAGTACTTCAAGAGTTAGTGAATATCTAACAGGTAAAAGTGTACCTCCTCTTAATGTAGCTAGAGAAATAAGTATCAAATTAGACATTGATCCTGCTATTGTTTTGGGCGTATAATCTTACATTTTCTTAGATTAAAATCAATTCTTTACTTACGACCTCCTATGCACTTTAGGCGTGTGTTTGCGTAGGCTATAAAAGGCAATAAGCATAAAGACTAGGGTTAGGCAAATTCTAAAAATCATTGCTGAGATGGTTTTCTCTTCATAACTACCACCGTCACTGATATGAGATTTTAGTGCTATGAATGCTACAATTAAAATTATTGAGGCAACTACTAATACCTTTTTTGTCCAAGGTCTAGCGCTCCAAAAGCCTTTTGCCGACAATATATAAAGGATACCACAGATAAAGTTTGCCCAAACTACAATAAGCACATAGTTGCCTTCTTTTTCTCGTATTCGGAATAAATCAAAGATTACTGAAGCGCTCATAAACAAAGTGAGCAAACCAAAACCCAAGAGCACTACGGCTGATATTTTGCGAATTCTTTTTTGTGCTTTCATCTGAATATGAATTAGTTATTTCACTCAAAGGTATATTTGTTTAGCCAAATGACATATAAATTTACTATTTTTTTTGTACTTTTTAGAATATTAAAAGGTTTGTTATGAGCTGTTTAGTCTTGTTTGTTGAGTGATTGTTTGGGCTGATGTTAGCAAATAGCCTAAGGATAATATAATGTGTTTTAAATACGCTAAATTTGCAGCCATATCATACAGCAAAAAAGATGTTTTATACTTTAGAGATGTTAGGAACCATTGCTTTTGCTTTTTCAGGAGCGTTAGCGGGATTCAACAAACGAATGGATATTTTCGGAGTATTTGTAGTTGCTTTTGTGACTGCAATGGGAGGCGGAATGCTTAGGGATGTACTCATCGGCAACACGCCCGTAGTTTGGATGCGCGACTTGACATACCTAGTTGTAGTGACTTTCGGTACCGTAGTGGCGCTTGTTTTCAGGAAGAAACTTATTTATCTCAGGCTTTCACTTTTTCTGTTTGATGCTATTGGTTTGGGAATTTTCACCATTATAGGAATCGAAAAAGGTATAGCTGCCGGGTTGCATCCCGTGATTTGTATTACGCTAGGTACTATGACCGCTTGTTTTGGTGGTGTAGTGCGCGATATTTTGTGTAATGACATTCCCGTTATTTTCAGGAAAGAAATCTATGCTACTATTTGCATCGTCGGGGGAATAATTTTCTTTATTCTCAAACAAACAGAACTTTCTGATAGTTTAATTTACCTTACTACTTCGCTCCTCATCATCCTTCTGAGGCTTATTGTAGTAAAATATAAGTGGAGTTTACCAAGGGTTAACTAAAATCGACGTAGTAGAATTCTGTAAATCTTAATATATTCAAAAATAAACTGTAACATCTTGCCTTGAGTGTCGTCTTATAAAATATAATCAAATACACTTTGCTGTGAATACGATACTTACATTAGAACACCTCTCAAAGAATTATAGCGGACTTCAGGCTGTGGATCAGGTTTCATTTGACATACAAAAAGGCAATGTTTACGGAATATTAGGCCCCAACGGAAGTGGAAAGTCAACCACGCTGGGCATCGTATTAAACGTTGTCAACAAATCTGGCGGAAGTTACAGCTGGTTTGAAGGTACGATTGATACCAATACCGCATTAGAAAAAGTAGGTGCTATTATAGAAAGACCAAACTTCTATCCGTATATGACAGCTTATGAAAATCTAAAATTGGTCTGTAAGATTAAGAAAGTACCTTATGCTAAGATTGATGAAAAGCTTGAGCTTGTAGGTTTGTTAGAAAGAAAAGACGGAAAGTTCAAAACTTTCTCTCTAGGGATGAAACAGCGCTTGGCAATTGCATCTGCACTGCTCAACGATCCTGAAATTCTAATTCTTGACGAGCCGACCAATGGCTTAGATCCACAGGGAATTCGACAAATAAGAGATATTATCGTAAAAATTGCTGAACAAGGAACTACTATTTTATTGGCATCCCACTTATTAGACGAAGTCGAAAAAGTATGTTCTCACGTGGTAGTTCTCAAAAAAGGAAAGATGATTTATTGCGGTTCGGTGAGTGGTATGACGGCCAACGAAGGTTTCTTCGAGCTCAGTTCTGATGACAATACTAAGCTACAAAGCATTTTAGTTTCGCATCCATCGGTACAGAATATAGAGAGCAAAGAAGAGAAATTAGTAGTATATCTCAAAGCTGCTTTTGAGGCGAAAGCACTCAACCAATTGGCTTTTGAAAATCAGATAACTCTAACCCACTTGGTGAAACGCAAGCACAGCCTCGAAGAGCAATTTCTTCAGATTACAGAGCAATAAACTTCTTATACAACAACTTTCTAACTCGTAGAAAATGAAACGATTACTATCTATAGAACTTCAAAAACTCTGGAAAAATAGAGCCTCTAGAGTGCTTATTATTTCTTATTTTGTATTGCTCTCACTTATTGCTGGAATTGCTACCATAAAGTTTAATATCGGCGGGATTGACTACAGAATTGCTGACCAAGGCATTTTTAACTTCCCGTTTATTTGGCATTTTAATACCTATGTTGCCTCTACCTTTAAACTTTTTTTGGCTGTTATTATCGTATCAATGATGGCAAACGAATATACCTATGGCACCCTAAAACAAAACCTAATTGACGGTCTGAGCAAAAAGGAATTTATTTTATCTAAATTTTTGACAGTAGTACTGTTTTCTTTGGGTTCAATGGTTTTTATATTCCTTTTGTCACTAATTCTAGGGCTTAATTTTTCTTCATATACCGATATTTCGATCATCTTCACGGAGGTCGATTATATGTTTGCCTATTTCGTAAAGCTCCTCGGATTCTTCTCGTTCTGTTTGTTTTTGGGCGTATTAGTGAAGCGTTCGGCTTTTGCTCTTGGTTTTCTAGTGCTATGGTTTTTTGTAGAAAATATTATATACGCCATTATTAAATTCGGAATGAATTTGGATACTCTAGCAGATCAAGTATCTCGATTTCTCCCTCTAGAAGCGATGAGTATGCTAATACTCAACCCAACCCGAAGAATGTCATTGGTGAAATTTATGGAACAACAAGCAGGGATGACCAATGCTAACACCTATTCGGTTGATTATCTACAGGTAGCGATTGTATTGGCTTGGACGGCATTATTTATATTCTTGTCGTATAAATTGCTAAAGAAAAGAGATTTATAGTTTATATATTTTTTTGATTAACAGATTTCATTCCGATGTATAGGCTCTGCTTATTTTCGGAATGACTTTTGAAGATACAATGCTTATATTTACATAAAAATCTATTGCTATGCAGCTTCTGAAAAAATCTTTGGTT
>CAZRCB010000092.1:0-7520 GCA_964598455.1 uncultured Flavobacterium sp. | reverse complement strand
TCGCTTCTCGGATCTAAATCACTCACCAAGGGCAATGACATGGGGCCATATAAATTTCCTGTATAATCTAGCGCAAGGCTCCATGGTCTTATTTTGTAAGACACCAGCCAAGTAGCCGTCACCTTTTCGGTTAACATTTGTTGGGTTTTTACGTTATCTTGTTTGATGAAGTTCTCCATAATCGTACCACCTAAGATAAGCTTCAGACCGTTAGGGAAATTCAAATCTGCATTTAGACTGAAACCTTGACTGACAGAATGCCCCGTCAGGTTATCATAAATGATCTGATTTGGGTTAGTGTCGTAATCAGGAACAATTTTGTTGTTGAAATACGTATAAAAAGCCGTTCCGTCTAAGCTGATATGTGCACCTGAGTCAAAGTAAAACTTTCTGATATAGTTCAGGTTTACATTGTATGATTTCTCTGGTTTTAAGTCATTTAAGATAATCACATCTCTAGCACCAGTAAGGGCAGCATGATCTTCTGTAAATAAATTCACTACTCTAAAACCTGTTCCAGTATTAATTCTGAAAATATTCTCGTTGTTGAGCGTCCATTTATACGCAAATCTAGGCGTTAGGATATTTCCATGAATGTTGTTGTGGTCATAACGAAGGCCTAAGAGCAATTTGTGTTTTTCTGCCAGACTAATTTCGTCCTGAATGAATATCCCTGGAAGTACTGTTTTCTCTGCTTCATTATCGCCGTTGCTATTTGCTGTGGCAGGAGTGTTGTCATCATAATAAGTATAGCGCAAAGCTGTTCCTAACAACAAATCGTGTCTGCCGATAGATTTATCCCAAGTGACTTGTCCGAAAGCAATTTTCTGATTGGCGATATAAGAGGTTTCACCATATCGGCTATCTTGGTCGTGGTTGATGAATGAAAATCCGAAGAACATCTGCTCGCTAACAGGCAGCTGATAGTTTCCGATAAGTTCCATGCGATTGGTATAAATATTCTCTGCATAAATTTCATCACCGCCTCTATAAGATTTGTTCCACCGCGTATCTCCACCCCAACGGTCTTCATACAAATAACGTCCTGCTAAACTAAAGAGTCTATTGTCCTTGCGTTCAAAATTCCATTTCTGAAAAATAGAAACACGATCTTGTAAGGTGACATCCGTAAAGTTATCTCCGTTTTTATCGATGATGTTTTGGTAGTTGAAGTAGTTGATTCCTGTCAGCACGTTTGCTTTTTTACCTGCCTTGAATTTGAAACCAAAGTCGGCATTATATTCGCCCCAACTCGTGGAAAATACATCAGCACTAAACAAGGGAGCGTTAGATGGTTTTTTGGTGATAATATTGATTAGACCACCTACAGCTTCACTTCCGTAGAGCGAAGAAGCAGGGCCTTTGACAATTTCAATTCTTTCAATTAGCGAGTTCGGTATTCCCGAAAGTCCGTACACTGAACCGAGTGAACTCACAATCGGCATTCCGTCGATAAGTATCATCGTATAAGGCCCTTCGAGTCCGTTAATATGAATATCTCCGGTGTTACAAATATTACAATTCAGTTGAGGACGTACGCCATTGATATTTTGCAAAGCATCGAATATACTTGGTGTTGGATTTTTCTTGAAATAAGTTGCGTTATAGACTTCAACCGGCACTGGGCTTTCTAACCTTCTGACAGGCTTCATCGTTCCTGAAATTACCACATCTTCAATCATTGTAGCATTGTTGTATAAGGACAAATCAATATTGTGAATCAAAACTTCATTCGGCTTAGGCGTTAGTGTTTTAGAATACTGGTCATAGCTAATATGGCTAGTGAGTAGTGTATATTTTTTGGTAGGTATATTTTCAAAGCTATAATTTCCTTCAGCGTCTGTAGCTGTTTTATAGGTAGTTCCCTCTAGATAAACATTTACAGCTGACTCAGCTTCTCCGTAGCTAACCACTTTGCCTTTGATAGTTGAAGTTTGGGCAGTAGCTTGATGCAAGCCTAAATATGTGCAGAAACTAAATCCAATAAGTAATATTCTCTTCATTTTATCACCTCTGTTTAAGTTAGATTGTAAAAATACATAAGTTAGACTTATGAAACAAATTTTTATAGTCAAGTGATTTAAACTTTTTTGATTGAAGCGAAAAATGAATGTTTTTGTTCTGGTTAAGGGCTTTTTGCACTACATAGCAGAGCTACGGAGTAAGGAAAATTCACAACCTGTAACTTGCTTTACGTATTATCAGAGAATAAAAAGACAGCATATAATTCTTTTATCAAAATCAAATTGATTAAATTTACACCTTAAAAATTCAGACTAATCTTTTAAAACATAGCACTATGAGCAAAAGAGCACCCAAATACTCAAAAACAATAAGTATAAATGGAAATACCTATAATTATAGTTCGTTAAAAGACTTACCGTACGGAAGTATTGAGAACCTGCCTTTTAGCATTCGTATTTTGTTAGAAAACGTATTGCGCAACTATGATGGTTTTAGCATTACGGATGAGCATATCAATACGCTTGCCAACTGGAAACCACAGCCAGAGGATAAGGATATTCCGTTTATGCCTGCTAGAATCTTGATGCAAGATTTCACTGGAGTACCAGCCGTGGTTGATATGGCATCGCTACGAGCTGAATATGTCAGACACGGAAAGGACGGAGATAGAATCAATCCTGCTATTCCTGTAGACTTAGTTATTGACCACTCGGTTCAGGTGGATTATTATGGGACAGATTATTCGTATGACAAAAACGTGGAATTAGAGTACGAACGAAACAAAGAACGATACGAACTGCTAAAATGGGCACAAAAAGGGCTTAAGAACTTTACCGTAGTGCCCCCTGGAATGGGAATTTGCCACCAAGTGAACTTAGAATACCTGGCCAAAGGTGTAACAAGTAGAGACGGATGGTTGTTTCCAGATACCTTAGTCGGGACAGATTCGCATACGCCAATGGTCAACGGAATTGGAGTAGTAGCTTGGGGAGTAGGAGGAATAGAAGCTGAGGCAGCCATGCTTGGCCAGCCTATTTTCTTTAGCTGTCCAGAAGTAGTAGGGCTAAAGCTTATCAATAAAATACCCGATGTCTGTACTGCAACTGACTTGGTACTCTCTATAACCAAAGTGCTTAGAGATACTGGTGTGGTGGGCAAATTCGTAGAGGTTTTTGGCGATGGACTAGACCACTTGACCGTAACTGATAGGGCAACTATTAGTAATATGTCGCCTGAATTTGGATGTACGATTACCTATTTCCCAATTGATAACCGCACCTTAGAATATATGCACGGAACCAACCGTTCTGCAGAGCAAGTTAAAATTGTAGAGGAATACTGTAAGGAAAATCTATTGTGGAGAACAGGAAACGAGAAAATCAACTACTCATCTGTAGTGGAATTTGACTTATCGAGCTTAGAGCCTACTGTATCAGGACCTAAACGTCCGCAGGATAAGATACTAGTCAAAGACTTGGGCAACCAGTTTGCTGACCTACTCGAAAAAGAACATCAACGCAGCTATGCACCTGTCAATAAACGCAAAGAATCAGCATGGTTGGCAGACGGAGGTTCGGGTACGGAATTTACATTTGGGAAAGTACCTAGAGATAAAGCCTCTACGATGGAGGTTATTTCGAATGATTTGCAATCTGTGCGCATCAAACACAAAAATCATGAATTTATTTTAAGTGACGGTAGTATTGTTATTGCGGCTATCACGAGTTGTACGAATACCTCTAACCCCGCTGTAATGGTAGGTGCAGGGTTGCTTGCACGAAATGCAGTGAGCAAAGGTTTGCGCACCAAAACATGGGTTAAAACATCCTTGGCACCCGGTTCTAAAGTGGTGACACAGTATTTAGATCGCTCAGGACTGAGTGAGGACCTTGAGGCACTTCGCTTTCATACCGTAGGTTATGGCTGTACCTCGTGTATCGGCAACTCAGGACCACTGCCACCGCATATTGCTGAAGCAGTTGAGAAAGGCGAATTGGTAGTAGCTTCGGTATTGTCAGGAAACAGAAACTTTGAGGCTCGTGTGCATCCACAAGTAAAAATGAATTTTTTGATGTCTCCTATGTTGGTTGTTGCCTATGCCTTAGTAGGTAGGGTTGATGTGGATTTGATCAATGACCCTATTTCGTTTGACCCTAACGGAAAACCTGTCTATCTGAAAGACATCTGGCCAAGTAGAGAAGATATCGTACAGACCATCAATGATTGTGTGAAACAAGAAGACTTTAAAGAAGTCTATGATGTTATTTTTGACGGTTCTACAGATTGGCAGAACTTAGCAGTAAATCTAGAGCAAAGCTATACTTGGAATGAGGATTCTACTTATATTAAAGAAGCGCCGTTCTTTAAGAATATAAAAGCAGCGTTGAATCCGGTTCAGGACATCAAAAATGCTCGAGTATTGTTGTATTTAGGAGACTCCGTGACAACTGACCATATTTCGCCTGCGGGTTCGTTTAACGAAATTAGTGCAGCGGGAAAATACTTGCTTGAGAATGGCGTAGAGCGCGCACACTTCAACTCGTATGGTTCTCGACGTGGTAACCATGAAGTGATGATGCGAGGTACGTTTGCCAATGTGCGTATCAAAAATAAAATTATAGCCAAAGAAGGCGGTTATAGCAAGCATTTCCCGACGAATGAGATAAATACAGTGTATGAAATAGCGATGAAGTACCAAGAGGAACAAACGCCACTGATCGTTTTGGCAGGTAAAGAATACGGTTCGGGATCTTCTCGTGACTGGGCTGCTAAAGGAACCTTCTTATTAGGAGTAAAAGCCGTTATCGCTGAAAGTTATGAGCGTATCCACAGAAGTAATTTAGTAGGAATGGGAATTGCTCCACTAGTATTTATCAACGGACAAAATCCAGAGAGCCTTGGACTTGACGGAACGGAATTCTTTGATATTACCGGATTGGCAGAGGATTTGGTACCACACAAATTATTAGACGTCAAAGCAACCCACCCGAATGGAAAATTAACTACGTTTAACGTAGAGTCTCGATTGTTTTAAGCCATCGAAATAGAATACTACAAAAACGACGGTATCCTGCAATATGTGTTGAGAGATTACCTCAAAAACAGCTAATCAAAAACAGCAAAAAGCCGGTTTGAAATTCTCAAAACCGGCTTTTTTGTATGTCTTAATATTTTAGTCTATTAAAATTTTACGCCAAATTTAGCAGCTTCTTTTTTGGCTTCAGGCGCCATTTTTCTAAGGTTAGCCACACGTGTAGTACTAGAAGGATGCGTACTCATAAACTCCATTGGCTCATTTCCTCCTGAGTTAGCAGCCATACGTTGCCAGAAATCAATTGCACTATCAGGATTATAACCTGCAATTGCCATAAGTTTAAGTCCGATTTCGTCAGCTTCCGTTTCGTGCGATCTACTAAAAGGTAACATTCCAAGTGTTTGAGAACCGATCCCAAAAGCCATCATAGCAAGTTGTTGAGTTTCTGCTTTTTTTTCGGCTAAGGCAATCGCTAGTCCTGCGCCTAATCCTTGTTCGATCATACCGGCACTCATGCGTTGTTGTCCGTGATTGAGTAGTGCGTGCGCTACTTCGTGTCCCATTACTGTTGCAATTCCAGCATCATTCTGGCAAATAGGGAGAATTCCCGTATAGAAAACAATCTTTCCTCCGGGCATACACCAAGCATTTACTGCTTTGTCTTCCACTAAGTTATATTCCCAAGCATAATCATTTAGGTAGCTTTCTTGACCTATTGATTTTAGGTATGTTTCGGCTGCTTTTCTAATTTTATCTCCAATAGAGGTAATTCGCTTAGCATCAGCTGTTCCCTTCACAACTTTATTTTCGTGCAAGAAGCTATCATATTGCTGAAAAGCCATCGGAAAAATCTCGTTATTACTCACAAAAGCCATTGTCTTTTTGCCTGTAAACGGATTGGTTGCGCAAGCGAAAACTACGAGTAGAAGCAAGGCTAAACTAAATTTGGTTTTAATATTCATAGCAATAAAGTATTAAATTCTATTGTTTTTTATTCAAATAAGTCATTACATTTTTGTCAATGCGTTTTTCAATATCAGTTGTATCTGATTTGACGAATTTTTCGCCTGTAATTTGCTCATATAGCTCAATATAGCGCTCAGAAACTGAAGCTACATAGGCATCGGTCATTTCCGGAATTTGTTGGCCTTCTTTTCCTTGAAAACCATTGGTGATAAGCCATTGTCTTACGAACTCTTTTGATAATTGCTTTTGTGGCTCGCCTTTGTCCTGACGTTCTTGATAACCATCAGCATAAAAATACCTTGAAGAATCTGGCGTATGGATTTCGTCAATCAAAACGATTTTTCCGTCTTTAGTCTTGCCGAATTCATATTTAGTATCCACTAATATCAGTCCTCTTTCTTTTGCAATTTGCGTGCCGCGCTCATACAGAGCATAGGTGTATTTTTCTAATTGTGCATAATCTTCTGCTGAGACAATTCCTTTTTTCAGGATATCTTCTTTTGAAATATCTTCGTCGTGTTCGCCTGCCTCAGCTTTAGTAGAAGGCGTGATAATAGGAGAGGGGAACTTGTCATTTTCTTTCATCCCTTCTGGCAGGGCAACGCCACACAACATCCTTTTGTCTTCTTTGTATTCTCTAGCTGCATGACCAGATAGATATCCTCTGACAACCATTTCTACTTTAAAGGGTTCACACAAATGCCCCACAGCTACATTTGGATCGGGTGTAGCCAATAGCCAATTGGGCACGATGTCTTGGGTGAGATGCATGAATTTTGTGGCAATCTGGTTTAGAATTTGTCCTTTGTAGGGAATACCTTTGGGCAATACCACATCAAAAGCAGAAATTCTATCGGTTGCAATCATAACCAGAAGATTGTCGTTAATGTTATAGACCTCACGCACTTTTCCTCTGTAAACAGATTTTTGATTTGGGAAGTTGAAGTTGGTTGTAGCTAGTGTGTTCATTGGTTTTTAGTTGTCTTAGATACTGTTGTTGTGTGTTAGTTACTTGTTGTGCAAATTTAACTCAAAAACTTATACTTCCAATTTTTTAAAAATTAATATTGTAGTAAGAGTCAAGCCAAGTTTTTTTGGTTGTAAATTGAAAATGTTAAGTTGCTTGTGTGTTATCAAGGTAGGGAAGAAAAAAAAGGAAAGTTAAAACTGTTTTTGTTTTGCTAAAGTGCAGATATGCGAACTGACGTGACTTTCGCTTCATTTGGTTAGATAAAAAAAGGAGGCTATCTTGATCGACAACCTCCTTTTTGTAAAAATAGATTTTATATAAGAGCTATTCCTATTTGCTTGCTGCAGCAATTAGGTTTAGTGCAGAACCTGCTTTATACCATTCGATTTGGCTATCGTTATAGGTATGATTAGCTAGGATGATGTCTTTGCTGCCATCTTTGTGAACAAACTCTAGTGTTAGTGGTTTGTTTGGTGCAAATTCTGTAAGGTCTAAGAAGTTGATAGTGTCATCTTCTTGGATTTTGTCATAATCTGCTTCGTTTGCAAAGGTAATAGCAATCATACCTTGTTTCTTAAGGTTTGT
>CAZRCB010000091.1:0-7587 GCA_964598455.1 uncultured Flavobacterium sp. | reverse complement strand
AGAAATTTCCCGTCAGGTTGTATGGCAATTGAATTAACTAGCCCTCCGAAGTCAGCAGCATAATAATAAAAACCAAAACTTCCGTCTGTCTGTAAACGAATAACCCCTTTTACGTCTGGTAAGCCTGTTTCGTTAGAATACTTAAATTGACCCGCTACAAGGATTTTCCCATCAGATTGCAGGGCAATATCGTTAACTCTGTGAAAATTAAAAAAATCTGTTCCAATAAAAGAAGTGTCTAAATCTCCGTCTGTTTGTGCAGAAAGCACTACGCTAAAAAACAAGATAGTACTTGCGGTTAATTGCTTTAATAAGTTTGTAGTCATAGTATAGTATTTAAAAGTGTTTGTAATAGTATTAATGATGTATGAAATCGAAACTTATATATTCGATTATTATTAGTCTATCGAAATTATTCAACAACTAAATTCTCACCTAAATATTCACTTAATATTTTTTGAATAAAAGACTGTGTAATTCTTTCTTTGTTTATACGGAATCTATTATGTATAAAGGTGTACTTAAACAGATAGCTTCTGTCGTCATAAAAAGTTATAATATTAGCTCCGTTTTCTTCACCAATTACAAAGCGGTTAGCTTGAAATAGTAATTTAAATAATTCACTTTCTGAATCATTATTATCAGATTTTATGTGTAGAATATCACCATATGAATCTTCATCATTATATGGGAAAATAGCTACTGTCTGTCCTGATAATGTATTTATAAAACTTTGAATATCCTGCATTACTGGTCTTGCTGGTGCTGGCTTTGAAAAGCGATCCAAGATCAATTTTTGACTGAGATGTATTGCATTGTCTTTAATATCCAGCCTAAATAATATCTTTTCTTCGCATATACAGTACAAAGGCTTAAGAGAATTATCAAAATCAACTTTCAACTCAATTGTTAGACTTTTTAAATAATCTTTTAATTCTTTCATAATCTTTATTTTTAGCTTTACCTACTCCTATTTTTAGTCTGTTTTCAGTTTATTTTGACTGTTAAATTTTTGCCAAAAATATCAACACAAAACATATAAATCTTAATTTCTTTAGGAAGTTTTTAGGAAAAATAAAACGCATATTTTCGCATATATTTGCATAGTAATTTTTTATTCGTTTTATTTGCAATAAAAAACAATGCACGAAAGACTTATCAATTTCAGAAAAGCCAAAGGAATTTCACAAAAGGAAATGGCACAAAAAATAGCGATGGAGCAAACCACCTATTCCCGAAAAGAAAGAGGAATATCTCCCGTAACCGATAACGAATGGGAACGTTTTGCCAAAGCTCTTGATGTAAATATTGACGAAATACGTGAAGAGAATCCTATTACAATGAAAAATGAAAACTGGAATCTTAATGATAATTCAATCGGTATTCAATATATTAATGTTCCCGAGCAAATGTTAGAAACGCTTATGAAATATACCAAACTGCTCGAAGACAAAATCGAGGAGCTAAAAGAGAAGTGATTGTTTTCTAAAAATATAAAAAATATAAAATTCCTTAAGACTAATTTACAAGAATTTCTTTAATCTTTTTTGCCACGGATTAAAAGATTTACACAGATTTTTTAATATACACAACATAGTAAATCCTTTTAATCTGTGGCAAAAAAACTCATTTAAAATTTTTCAATCCACATAGTTATGAGTGGCTTATGATAAACAATTCCACAAATTGACGATTCCACAAAAAAATACTACTTTTGGGCAAATTTACATCAATGAAAAATACTTCGGAAGAATTTGATCAGATAATAGCCGTTTGCAGACAGCTATTCATTAATAAAACTAAGGATTACGGCACAGCTTGGCGAATTCTACGCCTGCCGTCACTTACGGATCAGATTTTTATCAAAGCTCAACGCATACGCACTCTTCAAGAAAATACTGAACGAAAAGTAGATGAAGACGAAGCCTCTGAATTTATCGGAATCATCAATTATTCTGTGATGGCACTAATTCAACTCGATAAAGGTATCGGCACTGAACCCGATTTATCACTAGAGGAAGCCACCGCTTTATACGACCAAAAGGTAGCACTCACTAAAGCACTTATGGAGAACAAAAACCACGATTATGGCGAAGCCTGGAGAGATATGCGCGTGAGTTCGCTTACCGATTTAATTCTCCAAAAACTACTCCGCGTCAAACAAATTGAAGACAACAAAGGCAAAACCCTAGTTTCAGAAGGACTCGATGCAAACTACCAAGATATGCTTAACTATTCTGTGTTTGCCCTTATATTGATGAATTTTCACAAAGCTAATTAATCCTAGGCAGGTTCAGGATCCAAGACAAATCAAACTAATAACATAACCATAAGTTTTGATTTCAAATTTGTATGATTTGTAGTTTACTCAGCAGGCTTAATTAAATAAAAAAGATCATAGTCTAAAGATTCCACCAAAAGCAACAATAGTCTGTGCGAAGTAGAAACTATGTGAAGCTTTATCTACTGAAGATTCAGTAGTTCTGACATTTGGCATATTAATATAACCTCCTTTTAGCTCAGTCTGGATGAAGAAATATTTAAACAGCGTGACATTCAAACCTAGCTTTGCTGATAATCCATAACCTGAAACGTGAAAGTCATCATGGCGTTCTTTATTCATCAGAGTAGTGTTGGTTTTTGGATACAACATACCTATGCCTAGACCTTCCGTTAGATTGACTTGTATTTTGTCAGTATCATTGATTCCTACATATTTTGATAAATCATCTACTCTAGAAAACTCTACATTGACATAGTTCAGTCCATCGGTATGTTCAAATTTCAGAAAATCTTCAGTCAATAACACATGTCCATTCGAGATATCTTCACCGTAAGCGCCTCTGTCTGGATAATTACCTGAATAATTTACAACCTTATCTTGATCCATCACATATTTCATATGGTCAACACCAATGGAAA
Source organism: uncultured Flavobacterium sp. (assembly GCA_964598455.1). GTDB lineage: Bacteria > Bacteroidota > Bacteroidia > Flavobacteriales > Flavobacteriaceae > Flavobacterium. The sequence continues at coordinate 4,665 of CAZRCB010000091.1, read as the reverse complement.
TATTGTAATGGTCTGAGACAAAATATCCAACTCTTAGGTTTGTCTGTGGAATAGTCATCCTTAGCGGATTGATATAATCAACATGCCATCCTTTGGGTCTATCTTTTGCTTCAACATCATAGAGTGTAAAATCATAACCATTCCCTTGGAAGCGAATATCAGATTTGGTGAAATAGTCTCTATTTCCTCCCCAGTAAAAATAAAATTTTCCTTTATTGTGAGCAGTGTATTTCTCAGGATTCGCGAATTCGTCATGCTGTGCAGAACCTAGCAAACTTATGGCGGAGACCATAAACAATAAAATATGTTTCAAAGTAGTATAGTTTAGCGTATTTATAATTCAGTACTAAAACTGGTTGATAGCTTTTCTTATCGCTACAAGTCGAGTCATCAGTCCATTAAAATATTTAATGTTTAGCATATTTGCGCCATCACTTTTAGCATTAGCAGGGTCAAAGTGCGTCTCTATAAATATTCCATCCACTCCTACTGCTACTCCAGCCTTGGCGATTGTCTCAATCATATCTGGTCGGCCACCTGTCACTCCCGTACTTTGGTTGGGTTGTTGTAATGAGTGCGTAACGTCTAGAACGGTTGTTCCATACCATCTCATAGTTGGAATTCCTCTGAAATCAACGATCATATCTTGGTATCCAAACATCGTTCCTCTGTCAGTAATCATCACATTTGGGTTGTGCGAATCCAGAACCTTTTGTACCGCATGTTTCATGCTCTCTGGACTCATAAATTGTCCTTTCTTAAGGTTAACTGTTTTCCCGGTATTTGCCGCTGCCACAATTAGGTCAGTCTGGCGCACCAAGAAAGCTGGTATCTGCAATACATCGACATACTCTGCTGCCATTGCGGCATCCATGCTAGTATGAATATCTGTGATTGTAGGCACTTTGAAGGTCTCTGATACTTTTCTGAGGATTTTTAGTGCCTTCTCATCGCCAATTCCAGTAAAGCTATCGACTCTAGAGCGGTTTGCTTTTTTGAAAGAACCTTTAAATACAAATGGTATTTTTAGGTTATCGGTGATTGTCAGTAGTTCTTCTGCTATTCTCATTGCCATTTCTTCTCCTTCGATGGCACAAGGTCCAGCTAAAACAAAGAAATTACCACTATCCAAGTGTTTGATTTGAGGAATGTTATTCAGATTCATTAAATTATTTTATTAAGTTATGCTGTTCCTAATTAATATGCAAATTTACAAAAATAAAGCGCTATAACATATTTTGTAAAGCTGAAAGTAAAAAAAGACATCTAAGAAATAAAGTTCCTTGATTCCTCTGATGATAAAACTCATTAGAGTCCCTATCAATACCTCGAGTAAAGCCTAACAATACATGACTATAGAGTAAGTTAGCTCTTGTTTTGTGCTGATTAAGATAATCCTTTTTATATATTTGTAACTTAATTCTACAAAAACCATGAAAAAGATACTACTATTATCGACAATTGCCCTCTTTATGTTGAACTGCAAAAAAGCAGAAGAGCAGACCAATGAACCTGAGGTTGAAGTTACTTATACCGGATTTGGAGCAGAAATAACTGCTGACAACGCAATTGGCATTAGTGAGATGACAGAAAAGTTTAAAAACCTTAAAGAAGGTGATACCATTCCCGTGAAATTCAAATCAAACATACTTGAGGTATGTCAGAAAAAGGGATGCTGGATGAGTATGGACTTAGAGGGAGAAAAAGATGCTTTTGTACGTTTTACGGGTTATAAGTTTTTTGTGCCACTAGACGCTCAAAACCAGCCTACAGTTGTGGAAGGACGCGCTTATCTTAGCGTAGTCAGCGTTGACGAATTGAAACATTTCGCTAAAGACGCCGAAAAGTCGCAAGAAGAAATTGACGCTATTACAGAACCGAAGATTACTTATGCTATTCAAGCAGATGGAGTATTGATCCAGAACAAAGCTGAAGAAAAAGTAGCAGATCAAGAAATAACCAACTAATGAGAAAACTAATCCTCTATACTTTTGGATGTATTGTTTTATTTGGATGCAGAGACAGCAAACCAACAGAACAGACTACTGAAAAGGTAGTAATAACATCACCCGATAAGTCGTCATTCAAAATGTACAACATCTCTGAGATGGCTTCACTTATGGAGCGTATGTATGCAGACAATAAGCGCATCAAAGAAAAGATTGAACAAGGAAGTAATGAGTTTGGTCACTTCCCTGCAGAGGAATATCTGAAAATATATTCTGCGAACTTCACTGATCCGTCTGATTTAGATGATTTCTTCACTGAACAGGCAAAGAAGTTTTTAGAGGCACAAGAGCTCATTTATACTGATTCAACTAATATTAAAGCTAACTTTAATGCCATGGTTACTTCTTGTATAGAATGTCATCACAAGAAATGTTCTGGCCCGATCGAAAGAATCAAAACACTATACATAAAATAGAATGAAGAAATCCCTGCTATACTTTGTGTTTTTCAGCATTTGTTGGACAAACCTTCAAGCTCAAGAAAAATATGAATACGCAATTATTCCAGGTAAATTTATTTTCCTAGAAGAACCCAACCAATACAACCTCAATGAGTTAGCAAAGTTTCTGAGCAACAAAAAAGGCTTCACTACCTATTTTGATTCAGAGAACAAGCCTTTCGAATTCAATGTAGCTCCGCCTTGTAGTGTGCTCCATCTTAATATCGCCGAAGAAAAGGCTTTCTTAAGCACTAAGCTCAAGATAACCGTTACGGATTGCAATAATAACATTGTTGCGGAAAGCTATGGAACTAGCAAAGAAAAAGATTACAGAATAGCCTATAATTATGCCTTGAGAAGAGCTTTTGATTCACTTCAACTCCCAGTTTTTGTGAAGACTGAATCAGAACGCATAGAGGACACTGCTGAAGAGTCATTTCTATATGCCCAGAAAACAGCTCAGGGTTTTATACTTCTAGATAGCGAAAATAACGAAGTTTTTAAACTCTTTAAAACTTCAAAACCAGAGCAATTTCTCATATCAAATAAGGAAATAAACGGAAATCTATACAAGGCCAAGACACCGAATGAGTGGGTTTTAGAGTACCTTAAAGACGACAACATAATTACAGACACATTAAAAATCAGGTTCTAATCCTGATTTTCGATAGTTTTATAGGCAGCAATAATTTTTCTGACAAGTTTATGACGCACTACATCTTTGTCATCTAAATAAACAATCCCAATACCATCTATATCTTTAAGTATTTTCATTGCTTCTTTAAGTCCAGAGACACTCTTTCGAGGTAAGTCCACTTGACCTGGATCTCCGGTTATCATAAACTTAGCATTTTTTCCCATCCGAGTCAAAAACATCTTCATCTGAGAATGGGTTGTGTTTTGAGCTTCATCTAGGATTACAAAAGCGTTATCTAGAGTACGTCCTCTCATGAACGCAAGTGGCGCAATCTGAATTGTACCTCTTTCAATATAATCTGCTAATTTCTCATGCGGAATCATATCTCGCAAGGCATCATAAAGCGGTTGCATATAAGGGTCAAGTTTCTCCTTCATATCCCCTGGCAAAAACCCGAGATTTTCTCCAGCTTCTACAGCAGGGCGTGTAAGAATAATTCGTTTTACTTGCTTGTCTTTAAGGGCTTTGACTGCCATTGCGACTCCCGTATACGTCTTTCCTGTTCCGGCAGGACCAATTGCAAAAACCATGTCATTGGCACGCATTCTCTCAACCAATAAGCGTTGGTTAGGAGTTAGTGGCTTGATCAGCTTCCCTCCTACGCCATGTACGATGGTGTCGTCAGTTTTTTGGTGCCTTCTCTCGTCCTGTTCGCTACTCTGAACAAGGCGTTCTATCACATTTTCATCAATGTGATTGTATTTCAAGAAATAAGCTACTAATCGGCTGAGTTGTTTTTCAAATTCATCAAGGATTTCACTCTCTCCAAAGGCCTTTATAACATTTCCTCTAGCTATTATCTTCAGCTTTGGATATAGTTTTTTGAGCACTTCTAAGTTTGTTTCCTGAATACCCCAAAATTCAACTGGAGCAATATCTGTGAGTTCAATAATTCTTTCGTTCAAAGACTAATTTGTTTGATGTTATTTATATCCAAAAATAATGAAAAATCATCATATCTACTATTTGGAAGAGTGATAAATTCATTAATAATTATCTCTTCTACATTCCTTGGCTAATCCATAAGCAAAAACACCATCGCACTACGTGATTACACTCAAATTCAAAAGAGTTTTTCTTTGATAAAGGCCAGCAAAATATAAGGCATAAAAAAAATCAGGAATGATTCCTGATTTTTTTATAGTTGTAGATAGTAATACTAACCTAAGATAAAATTCTAATTAGTCTTCGTCATCGTTAATCTCTGTACTATCTTTTTCGTCGTCATCCTCGTCGTCGAATTCTGGTTTATCATTGCCATAGCTATCGTCGTCGTCATCATCTACTACCTCATCCTCAATGTCTTTGATTGGAGGTGTAGTAACCACTAAGTCTACATCTAGATCATCCTCATCATCTTCGAAGTTTTCGATTCTGTCAGCCAATTTCAGACTTACTTTCACCAAATAAATGGTGTCTTCGGTGCGAACCTCAACTGCTTCAACAGTTTCGTTTTTAGCATTCTTAAACCGGATGATATCAGTATCATCATATCCGTCAGGAAATTTCTCGACTAATA
>CAZRCB010000090.1:0-7703 GCA_964598455.1 uncultured Flavobacterium sp. | reverse complement strand
AAGCCTTAGAATATCCTGTAGAGCTATTGATGGATAACAATACTAAAAAAGACTTAGAAATATAATTTAGTTCTAACATTTTACAAAAAAATCCGTTTTTGGTCAATTGACCAAAAACGGATTTTTTTATGGATAAGAAATATAGTATTGCCTTATCTAATTATATCTGAATACAATTTTCAGCCTACTACTGTACGCACATTCTCAAAAGCACTAAGCAAGGTGTTGTTTTGTTCTTTCAAGAAAAATATAATCTCTTTCAGTTGTCCTACTACATCCTCAGATGATTGTGATGTAAGTGTTTTATTAGTACCAGTAAAATTTTGGAAGATATTTTTCTCATCAAAACTCAATAATTCTATCGCAGAAACTTCTAGTATTTCACTAATCTCATTTAATCGTTTAATCGTAAGCTGTGTTTCTCCTGACTCAATCTTAGAATAAGCTCTTAAGGATATATTCAACTGGCTTGCTATATACTCCTGAGTAAGATTTCTTAATTCACGAATATTTCTAATTTTCAACTCTGGATTTTTAATCATCTTTTCTATCTTTAAAATAGGTAAGCTAAAACAAACTCTAATCTAATTACTAATTATCAAAAACTGGCTACAAACAAATCACTGACTTTCTTCTTACTACTTCAAGGTTCATAGCAAAGAAACAATATTATGTATAGTTATGAATAAAAAATCTGTAACAAAAACGTTACAAGATTTAATAGCTAATAGCCAGTACTTTAAGACTATTGTTTTTAATGTTTTAAGTCTTTTCCTCTTCCATTTACACAAGTATCTGTCAAACCTGACATCTATATGAACTATAAGTTCTCATAAAAGAAGTCATAGTTCTTAGGCTATGAATCTTTAGACACATTGTCTTTTTAAACTTATTTTCAACTTTGTCACAGTTTAAACTTTAAAAAAATATTCTTATGAAAAAAATTATTTTATGTGCTTTTGCAGTATGTGCTTTTGCATTTTCAAATGCACAAGATTCGAAATTAAGCTTTGGTATGAAAGCTGGTGTTAACTTTAGTAATGTTTCTGGAGCTAAAGTAGATGGAAAAGACGCTAAGGGAAGAACTGGTTTTTATGTAGGAGGTTTGGCGGACTACAGCATCAGTGATAAATTTTCTATTCAACCAGAGGTTCTTTACTCTATGGAAGGTGCAGACAAAAACAGCCTTGATTACATCAGAATCCCGGTTATGGCAAAATACGAAGTTGTTGAAAACTTCAGTATTCTAGCTGGACCTTCTTTTGCTTTTAGAATGGCTGCTGAAAACGCAGAGTTAGAAAAAGCAACTAAGTCATCTGATTTCGGTCTTGGAATTGGAGCTGCTTATGCTTTTGGTAATATCTTTGTTGACGCAAGATACAACATGGGTCTTTCTGATATTAAAAGATGCTAGTGAAGGCGATACTTTAAAAAACAACAACATTCAATTAGGAATTGGTTACAAATTTTAGTTATTAGCACACAATTACTAAATTTAGAAAACCGTCTCAATTATGAGGCGGTTTTTTAATTTATAGGTGTTTCTAGCTTTCTAAAATCCAAAGATCTAGCGAAGGTTCGAAAAGTATATGTAAAATATTAATCCATAAAAAAAGGAGATTCTTTATAAAAGAATCTCCTTGCTTAGTAGCGGGAACCGGACTCGAACCAGTGACCTTTGGGTTATGAGCCCAACGAGCTACCTACTGCTCTATCCCGCGATTTGTGAGTGCAAATATACAACAAATAGTTTGTCCTGCAAAATAATTGAGGGTTTTATCTTGTTAAATAAACCCAAAATAAGACTTGTGATTTTCTATAGCTTCCATACTATTAATATATATATCTAGAAAACAGTCAAACACAACGTCTTATTTGTATAAAATCTGATGATTTAATTTAAAATACGAATCACTTTATCGATGCCATCTACCTTTTTAATATTATCAATAAGCTTTTTGAGTATGGTTATATTCGGAACTATAACAGAAATCTGACCTTTAAAGATGCCATCATCGCTACTGAGTGAGATGCTCTGTATGTTTACGTGCATATTATTTGATATCACCTTAGTGATTTCGTTAGTTAATCCGAGGGAGTCCATACCTGTAATTTTCAGCGTAGCTCTGAACTGTTGTTGAGATGAATCAATCCATTTAGCAGAAATAATACGATAGGCATAGTTAGAGCGCATACTTATCGCATTTGGACAATCAGTCTTGTGTACTTTTATGCCTTCATTAATAGTTATAAAACCAAATACAGGATCTCCTGGAATTGGGTTACAACAAGTCGATAGTTTGTAGTCTAATTTCTCTTCTTCTTTACCAAAAACCAATAAATCATAGTTTTTGCTGAGTTCGTTCTTCCCGATATCTTCGTGATTAATAGTCGGAGAACGTTTCATTTTTTTGAAGAAGTTCATAAAACTATTGTTCTTCTGCGCTACAAAGTCTTTTAGTTGTTGGTTATCTATCCCTCCAATACCCATTCTATAAAACAGGTCTAAACTCGTTTTTAGTTTGAAGAACACTACTAATTCATTTATAGTTGTAGTGTTGAGTGTAACTTTTAGGTGGCGTAATTTTCTTTCTAGAATTTCCTTTCCCTCCTCAGCAATTTTTTTAGTATCTTCATTCAGAGCATTCTTAATTTTATTTCTTGCTCTTGAGGTAGTTACAAAATCTAGCCAGTTTACTGTTGGTTTTTGGTTGACAGAAGTAATAATCTCAACTTGATCTCCACTATTAAGTACATAACTCAGCGGAACTAGCTTGCCATTCACACGAGCACCTCTGGTTCTTGTTCCGATATCCGTGTGGATGCTAAAGGCGAAGTCTAAAGCTGTTGCACCTTTAGGCAGGGAGCGAATTTCTCCTACTGGCGTAAAAACATAAATTTCTTTAGAATATAAATTTAACTTGAAGTCTTCCACAAAATCAACAGCATTGGTTTCGTGATTTTCTAAAGCTTCACGAAGTAGGTTTACCCATAGGTCTAAACTGTTTTCTTCTTTTGCTCCTTGTTTGTATTTATAGTGTGCCGCATATCCTTTTTCGGCAATTTCATTCATACGCTCACTTCTGATTTGTACTTCAACCCATCTTCCTTTTGGCCCCATCACAGTAATGTGCAAGGCTTCATATCCAGTAGATTTAGGAGCAGAAATCCAATCTCGTAATCTATTTGGACTAGGTCTATAATAATCCGTTACGATGGAGTAGATCTTCCAAGCTAAAAACTTTTCCTCATTGGGTTCACTCTTATATACGATACGCAAAGCAAATTTATCATAGACTTCATCAAAAGTTACGTTCTGTGCGGCCATTTTTCTGCGAATAGAATAAATAGACTTTGGTCGCCCTTTGATGGTATAGTCAATACCCTCTTTGTCTAGTGATTCTTTTAGCACTCCAGAAATGGTATTTATATATTCGTCTTGTTCTTGTTTGGTTTCTTTGATTTTACTGACAATATCTTTGTAAACCTCCGGCTCTGTATATTTTAACCCTAAATCTTCTAGTTCAGATTTGATATTATATAACCCCAAACGATGTGCAAGAGGCGCATAGATATACAGCGTCTCAGAGGCAATTTTAGCTTGTTTGTAATCTACCATAGTATCCATCGTTTGCATATTATGGAGCCTATCTGCTATTTTAATCAAGATAACGCGTACGTCGTCATTGAGTGTAAGCAACATTTTTCTGAAGTTTTCTGCCTGAAGCGAAATATCCTGATCTGTTTTTACTTGCGCAATTTTTGTCAATCCCTCTACGATTTTTGCAATCTTCGGATTAAACATGCGCTCAATATCTTCAACAGTAATCGGTGTATCTTCGACCACATCATGCATAAGTGCCGCAGCAATTGACGTAGCACCCAAACCGATTTCAGAAGCCACAATCTTAGCCACGGCAATAGGGTGAAAAATATAAGCTTCACCTGATTTACGTCGTTGGTCTTTATGGGCATCAACAGCGACGTCAAAGGCTTTTCTGATGAGTTTTTTATCCTCATCAGTTAAAGTTTGATAACTGATCCGCAAAAGCTCTTTATACTCCTTTGCAATCGCCTTGTTTTCTTCTTCTATCTGCTGCTCTGTCATATAACAAAAATATTAGACTCTAAATTACGATAATTATTTTGTAAATACAATATCCATAAACTCAAATAATATTAAATAAATTAAAATTGTTTTTGTTTCAGAAAACAACTAATTTGCATGCCAATAAACAAAAATAGATAACAATTATGAGAGAGATTACAAGATTGTTCGATTTCCCGTATTTTCAGTTAGAGAATTATCCGCTTGAAGATGCATTAGTGTCAAAACATAATGGAGTATGGGAGAAAACCTCTACTCAAGCATATATTGATAAAGCCAACGCTATATCAAGGGCTTTACTGAAATTAGGCATACAAAAAGACCAGAAAGTTGGAGTTATATCCTCAACCAACAGAACAGAATGGAATATTGTAGATATTGGTGTTCTGCAAACAGGAGCTCAAAACGTACCCATTTACCCAACCATTTCTGAGACCGATTATCAATACATCCTTAATCACTCAGAATCAACCTATTGCTTTGTTTCTGATAAAGAGGTATTTGATAAGCTCAATAGTGTAAAAGCGATGATTCCAACGTTAAAAGAAATTTATTCTTTTGATGATATACCCGGTTGCAAAAGCTGGAAAGAACTTCTTAAACTTGGTGAAGACACTTCAAACCAAGATGAGGTCGAAGCGCGCAAGAATAGCATTAAGACCGATGATTTAGCAACACTTATTTATACCTCAGGAACTACCGGAAAACCAAAAGGGGTAATGCTATCACACAGAAACATTATATCGAATGTCTTAGATAGTTCAAATAGAGTTCCGTTTAAAGTGGGTCAATACAGGAGCTTGAGCTTTTTGCCTATCTGTCATATTTTCGAACGGATGATTGTGTATCTATACCAATATTATAGTGTATCGGTTCATTTTGCTGAGAGTATTGAGAAGATCAGCGAAAACCTGAAAGAAGTGAAACCACAAGTAATGACCGTTGTGCCAAGACTTCTAGAGAAAGTATATGATAAGATTTATGCCAAGGGAGCGGATCTTACTGGAATCAAGAAAAGACTGTTTTTCTGGGCTTTAGATTTAGGTTTTGCCTTTGAACCTTATAAAAGAAATGGTGCTTGGTATGAGTTTAAATTAGGAATTGCCAAAAAACTCATTTTCAGCAAATGGCAAGAAGCTTTAGGAGGAAAACTAAAGCTATTAGTTTCTGGAAGTGCACCGCTACAACCAAGGTTGACCAGAGTATTTACTGCAGCTGGAATTCCAGTGATGGAAGGCTACGGACTAACGGAAACCTCTCCCGTTATTTCAGTGAATGATATGAACAACAAAGGATTCAAACCTGGAACAGTAGGGAAACCTATCGATAATGTAGAGGTGAAAATTGCAGCAGATGGTGAAATCTTATGTAAAGGTCCGAACGTTATGCTCGGTTATTATAAAGATGAAGAGAAAACCAGAGAGGCTATGGAAGATGGTTATTTCCATACAGGAGATATCGGAGAAATAGATGCAGAAGGATTCTTACGCATTACAGACCGTAAGAAAGAAATGTTCAAAACCTCTGGAGGTAAATATGTAGCGCCCCAGATGGTTGAAAATATCATGAAACAATCTCGTTTTATTGACCAAATTATGGTTATCGGAGAAGGTGAAAAAATGCCAGCAGCACTAATTCAACCAAGTTTTGATTTCTTAAAAGATTGGGCTGCCTTAAAAGGATATAACATCGGCACTACCAATGCAGAAATTGCTTCAAACCCAAAGGTTATTGAGAGAATTGGTGAGGAAATCGCCCTAGGGAACAAAGAGTTCGGAAGTTGGGAACAAATCAAAAGATTTGAACTTACACCTGACGTTTGGTCTATTGAAGAAGAACACCTTACGCCTACGATGAAACTCAAGCGAAAAGTAATCTTAGCAAAATACCAAGATCTTTATAACAAAATCTATAGATAATTAAAAAGGCTGTGTTTACTTAAAACACAGCCTTTTTAATTTATATACTAATTAGATGACTTGTAATTTTTTCATACAGTCTTTCATCAATTGATAACTTCTCTCGATATTGTTATCTAGACCTACTGAAAGTCTGATAAGTCCTTCTGTAAGCCCCATTTCGATTTGCTCATCTGCTGGAATTTCAGAAGAGGTCGATGTTCCTGGAGCAGAAAATAAAGTCTTGTAGAAACCCAAACTCACTGCTAGGTAACCTAACTTTTCTTCTTGCATGAGTTCCATCAGTGCATTTGCTTTTTCAAGCGAACCTGCATCAATAGCCAACATTCCGCCATAACCATATTCTTTGTTTAGAATTGAGGTATAAATCTCGTGTGATGGATGTGAGGTCAAACCTGGGTAAACGACTTTCAGTCCGTCTTTTTCGAAACGCTCAGCCAGATACATCGCATTATGACTGTGCTGTTTCATACGAAGGTGTAATGTTCGGAGATTCTTTAAGATACTTGCTGCTCTTAAGCTATCCATAGTAGCACCCAAAAGCATACTTGCTCCTGTGTTTACGTCTTTTAGTTGGTTGATAAACTCCGCCGAAGCACAAATCACACCGCCTACGGTATCGCTACTTCCGTTGATGAATTTAGTAAGTGAATGAATCACTACATCGGCACCTAATAAAGCTGGAGCAACAGAAAGAGGCGAAAAAGTATTATCAACAACTAATTTTAGGTTGTGTTTTTTAGCAATTTTAGCGAGTGCTTTTATATCTGCAACTTCCAATAAAGGGTTACTCACAGTTTCACAATACAATACGCGAGTTTTTGAAGTAATCGCCGCTTCAACTTGGTCTAATTTAGTGATATCAACAAAAGAAGTAACAATATTAAATTTTGGCAAGAAATTCTTCATAAAAGCATAAGTACCACCGTAGATAGTTCTGCTTGATACGATGTGTTCACCTGCATCACAAAGTTGTAATAAGACTGGAGTAATCGCTCCCATTCCTGAGGCAGCAACGGTAGCACTTTCTGTACCTTCCATCTCTGCTAAGGCAATACTTAGATTGAGCCCGCTTGGGTGGGTGTGTCTTGAATAAAGATAACAACCATCTGTATTGCCTTCAAAAGTGTCAAACATGGTTTTTGCCGACATAAAGGTATAGGTCGATGAGTCAGAAATAGAAGGATTTACACCTCCAAACTCTCCGAAAAACTGAAGATCTTGAATTTTATCTGCTGGATTAAACATAGCTAAGTTATTTTATGATTATTTATTGTCTACAAATAGACTGAATCATAAATTAAAAATCAATACAAATAAGTAAAATTAGATTATTTACCTACATTTGAACAAATATATAGTTTATTTATCTACACAAAGTCCTTAAAACTAATTTCTACTAAAATGTTACTAGATTCTGTCGACACTAAAATTCTTCAACTACTTCAACAAAACTCAAAGCAAACCACTAAAGAGCTTTCACTAAAGACAAATCTTTCAGTAACAGCCGTCTATGAACGTATCAGAAAGTTAGAAAAAATGAAGGTGATTAAAAAATACATGGTGCTGCTCGACAAGCATAAAATAGGCAAAGCCTTTACGGTATTCTGCCATATCAAACTAGTCAAACACGAGAAAGAACACATCTTAGAGTTTGAAAAAGAAGTGACCAAGCT
>CAZRCB010000089.1:0-7741 GCA_964598455.1 uncultured Flavobacterium sp. | reverse complement strand
GCTTATATTTACATAAAAATCTATTGCTATGCAGCTTCTGAAAAAATCTTTGGTTTCTATTTTTATTCTACTTGCTTTTCTTTTTGGGAATGCTCAGGATAATGAGCAGTTATACCGCAACGGATTCAGGCCTGCTGCCAATAACTACAACGATTATCTTCCGTTTTTAAAAGGGAAAAAGGTCGGGTTACTGACCAATCAATCGGGGAATGTAGTTATAGAAGAAGTTATCTTAGACAAGAATAGCGTTGGAAGTACCACTAAATTCTCACAAGAACACCTCGTTGATTTTCTGATCAAGCATAACGTAAATCTCAAGAAAATATATGCTCCAGAACACGGTTTCAGAGGAACTGCTGATGCTGGAGAATTGGTCAAAGACGGCAAAGACACTAAAACCGGACTTCCGATTATTTCGCTTTACGGAAATAATAAAAAACCAACAAAAGAACAACTAGCTGGAATCGACGTTATGGTTTTTGACCTTCAAGACGTAGGCGTGCGTTTCTATACCTATATTTCATCACTTCATTATCTGATGGAAGCTTGTGCTGAAAATCATATTCCACTTATCGTACTCGACAGACCTAATCCAAACGGAACCATCATTGACGGACCTATTCTTGAAATGAAAAATCAGAGCTTTGTGGGGATGCACCCCATTCCGGTACTTCACGGTATGACCATTGGTGAATATGCAATGATGATTAACGGCGAGGAATGGCTCAAGGATGGATTGCAATGTGAATTGATTGTGATTGAATCTAGAGCCTACAAACACGATATGAAGTATAGCCTACCTGTCGCTCCATCGCCAAATTTGCCCAACGATAAATCGATTAACCTCTATGCGAGTCTTTGTTTCTTTGAAGGAACAAACGTGAGTGTGGGTAGGGGAACAGACAAACAATTTCAAGTCTTTGGGTCACCTTTTCTGAAAAACATGAACTTTGAGTTTACGCCCAAACCAAACCTAGGAGCAAAGGACCCCATGCACAACGGCAAGAAATGTTTTGGCAAAGATTTGTCAGCTACTAAAGACGTGAGCAGATTAGAACTGAAATGGCTAATTGAAGCTTACCAAAATACGCCTGATAAAACTAAATTCTTCAATAACTTCTTTATAAAACTAGCGGGAACCCAAGAACTTCAAAACCAAATCGAAGCGGGATTGTCTGAAAACCAAATCAGAAAAACCTGGGAAGCTGGCCTAGAAAACTTCAAGAAAACCAGAGCGAAATACCTGATTTATAAATAAGATTAGTTGACTCTCTCGAAATCTAAATCCTGAAAGTCATAACTGAAGTCTGTGAGCGGTGAAATTGGCAGCATCTTAAATCCTACGACTTTAGTATCCTTAAGTTCTAAGAATACAAAAGCATCTGCGTGCAAATAGGCATTGTCCCATTTTACGGCATAGGTGTTGTCTTTGTAATAGAACATATCTCCGCTGAGTTGAGGCGAACGCTTTGACTCAAAACGCAAGTTGTTTTTGGTCATTTTGATCCTTACTTCTCCAAACCAATTGTCTTTATAAGTTCCGATAAGTGGTTTTGAGTTGGGAAGTGATTTCTTACTGTGTTTAGCTACCGTAGTCCAAACTTCATCTGTAATCTTTTCTGCGTTGTTTTTTCTTTTTGATATAAGTGTATGATATTCATCCACCCAATCTTTTTCAGGCAATCCTAAGTAGAAATCTTTGATAGTGTTTGTAATTGACCGAAATGCAGCACCAGATTGTTGGTTCGTAAGTACGATAATTCCTAAATCTAACTGCGGAAGCATAGTTACTTGCGTTACAATTCCCTCTAATCCTCCGGTATGCGAAACCTCTAATTTTCCTGCCACATCCTGAAGCACAAAACCCAAACCATAGGCTTTGAAAAGCGAATAATAAGGAGGGTTTGTAGAGATATTCATCAAAGTTTGAGGTGTAATAAGTTCTTTGCTTTGTTTCTCAGAAAGCAGTTGGTTGCCTGCAGGTGACTTTCCGTTGTTCAGATGCATAAGCACCCATTTCGACATATCATCTACGTTGGAATAAATCCCTGCTGCTGCATCAAAAATAGTGTTGGTATATCTGTCAATGATCGATAGTTTGCCTTCTATAGGCACGTGCGGGTCGATTGAGTTTGACTTGTCTTTGAGCAAATTCCAGTTAGGAGCGGAATTGTGCATCTCCAGTGGAGATAAGATTTTAGTTTGTATAAATTCTGCCCAAGTCTCACCTGAAACGCGCTCGATAACCACTCCTGCAATGATATACAACAAATTGTCATAATCATACTGCGAGCGAAAATCAGAAACAGGCTTCAAATATTGAATGTTGTTGATGATATCAGTAGTGGTGAAATCGTGTCCGTCAGGCCAAACCATCAAATCTCCAGCGCCAAGGCCAAGTCCGCTTCTGTGTGTAACCAAATCGCGAATCGTAAACTCATGAGTCACATAATCATTATACATCTTAAACTCTGGAATGTATTGAATTACTTTGTCATCCCATTTGATTTTCTGTTGGTCTACAAGCATTCCTATAGCTGTTGTAGTAAAGGCTTTGGAGTTTGAAGCAATACCAAAATTGGTTTTCGAGTTGACTTTTTCTTTGGTGTTGATGCTGCTAATACCATAGCCTTTTGCCAAAACAACCTCTCCGTTATGCACGATTCCTACGGCTATTCCCGGAACATTAAAGGTCTTTAAAGTATGCTCAACGAGCTTATCTACTTTTTGCTCTGAGATTTCTTGAGCAAAAATCCCGGTGGCACTCAGTAAGAATAGTACAGCGAAGAAGTTATTTTTCATAGCAATAGAGTACAGTTTTATTTTTTGATAAGTTCCATTTTTTCTGCAAAATAAGCTGCAAAATCTCTTATGGTATCTGCCATTTTATCATCGCCAGTAGCTCTGTGAAAGGTGTCAGCTAGGGCAACGAAGTTCTGGTGGAAAAATATTTTCATTTCATCTACAGGCATTTCTTTGGTCCACAGGTCCATTCTCAAGCTTTCTTTGGCTTGGCTATCCCAAACAGCAAGCATAATTGATTTGCTTTCTGCATCTTCGACTCCACCGTCTTTAGCGGTCCAGCGGATGTTTTCAGGGATTTTGTTTTCGTCAAGTTCGATAGTGAAAAGAACTTCTGATGTGTGTTTACTCATGGTTGTTTTTATCTTTTGGGTTTATATTTTGACTGTTTGAATAGTTGGTCTGCTTTCTCTCTGAGCAATTCTTCTAGTGGTACTTGAGGGTTGTTCTTGGCATAGGCTCTAACGATTTGCCATCCTATCCATGAGCCAATTCTGCCAGGAGTTTCATTGTCGATATCCAAGTAGAATTTTGAAAAGGGTGCAACGTTCACAAATCGGGTGATGAGTCTCGGATCCGTGCTGTAGAGCGCGTTATCGTCGATAAAATAGCGCCACACATTTTCTTCGTTTTCAATTGCCCAATCTAACTTCTCGGTAGAATAATTAATTTTATCTTCATCGGAAAATTCAGGCAGCAGCAAATCTTTAAGATATAGTATTTTCCCTTCGTAGATGATTCTAGATAAGAATTCTCCATTATTTGGATAAGGAATTTGTTTTTCAGCGAATGATCTTACAAGATCTGGCATGATTTGATTGGGAACTAGCCCTTCACGCAAGTATCCGTCAATTTCATAAAAACGATGGTCTTTCCCAAGGTATAAATCCAGTGAAATGATTGCGATAGAATCCGTAAAGAAAACTTTACTGCTGTAATCAACCTCTGCAATTACAGTGTTTACCTTTGGAATATGTTGTTTTGGGAAATAATATTTAATGTGCTTAAAGAGTGAAGTTAGCTCCTTTTCTAATTGTTCTGTGTCGGGGAATTGCTTGTGAACTTCACGGTATAACTCTCTATATAAAGTGTCGTTTTTCTGCTCTAACCAAACAGAATCAGGAATATGGGCAGGAAATAAATGAGGATATTTCGCTTTGATATCTGCTAATCTGCCATCAGGAGTTTCAAAAAACTCTTTGTCAAAACGCTCAATAGTTACATCAACTTGAATAGCGTTGATGGTAGCTTCGAGTTCATTTTTCTTATTACAAGACACCAATAAAAGAACCATAAAAGTGGCTAAAACGAGTTTTTTCATTTTTTCATTCTTAGTTTTAAAAATAAAGGGAAAGATATCTCAAGATGTACATTTATAAATCAAGGCGCAAACCACAAAGTTAGGTGTAATTTAAAAAACAATAAAATTTAAATCTATAAGAAACAGTCTTTAACAGCATTATATGAAGTATATTGACTAAATTATGTCTGTTACGATGAAAATAGCCTACTAGCAGAACTTTATTAATATACGGCTCTGTGCTAAAATATACAAAATATGACCCAAAAAAGCATATTTTTACTTAAGTTAGCCATCCATAAAATCCTTGTGAAATTATAAAGAAGACTTTTAATATATTTTTAGATTGAATACTATGCGTAGGGAATTACAAATACATAATGTGAATAGTTATATTGTAAATTGGCTTAAAGATTATGCTCAAAACGCAGGAGTCAAAGGTTTTGTAGTTGGCATCTCTGGCGGAATTGATTCTGCTGTGGTTTCGTTTTTGTGTGCGCAAACAGGACTCGAAACGCTGTGTGTCGAAATGCCTATTCATCAAGCGCCTTCTCAGGTTAGTAGGGGCAAAGAGCACATCCGATTATTGCAGTCCAAATTCCCGAATGTCACCCAAACCGAAGTTGATTTAACCTCCACTTTTGAGGAATTGAAAAAGCAGCTGTCTGAAACTACTGATATGTCTAAACTGAATCTAGCCCTAGCCAACACACGTTCTAGACTAAGAATGACCACCCTGTATTATTATGCAGGAATTCATTCGCTTTTAGTTGCCGGAACAGGAAATAAGATAGAAGATTTTGGCGTTGGGTTTTTTACTAAATATGGAGATGGAGGTGTAGATATCAGCCCAATTGCAGATTTGATGAAGTCTGAAGTCTATCAGTTGGCTGGATTTTTAGACGTACCTAAATCGATTATTGCAGCATCGCCAACTGACGGTTTATTTGGAGATGATCGTTCTGATGAAGACCAGCTAGGAGCCAGTTATGACGAACTCGAAAAGGCGATGTTAGCTACTGCAAAAGGTAAAACAACTGAGGACTTTCAAGGACGAGAAAAAGAAGTTATGAATATTTATACTAAGCTGAATCGCATCAATCAGCACAAAATAAACCCAATACCGGTGTGTGTAATTCCTGAAAACTTATACTGATTGTTTTGGTTTTTTTGACTAATAACAAAGGGCTAACTTGTTTGAGTTAGCCCTTTGTTATTAGTCTCTAAAAAATAGTAATTATAAAAAACACATATTTAATTCTTGATGAATTTAATTACCTTGTCTTTTGTGTCTGCACTACTTGCTTTTAGAATATAAACTCCTACGGGTAAGTCTTGAATATCTATACTAAACGAACTGCCTTCTGGTGCGAGTTGACGTACTTTTTGACCGTAAATATTATATATATCTAAGTGTGAAATCTGTTGACTCGATTGGATGTTGATAAGCGTTTGTGCAGGATTTGGATAAGCCTTGAGTTTTAAGTCTTGTGTAATACTTGGAGTAGAAAGATATTCTTGTGCTTCTACAGCAATATTATTAAACTGTACCCTTTTGCCTTCTGAGACAAACATATTATTGCCATCAAACCTCATTCTGAACTGAAAAGCAGCTTGATTATTGGCAGCTGAAACTTGACTTAAATCAATCTCAATCACTTGGTAGCCTACGCCAATGCTTACACTTGGGTTTGCTATTCCAGCATTTGTCCAATTTGTTCCGTCCCAATAGTCAAAAATGATGGTATGGGCGGCACCATCAGATTCTACGGCAAACGAGATTTTTATCTGCTCTAAATCTGTGGTCGGGATAAGCATTCTTAGAGTGTTTTCTAAGCTTCCATCTCTAAAGGGTTGTTTGATTTGTATGCCTTTCATAGCAGAGCTATTATAGGGAAGGTTGTTGTTTCCAACTTCAAAATAGTTTAGAGCTGTTGGCGCATTTCTTCTTTCCATAGAAGCTGTCCTCCACTGTGCATCTGTATTTGTAAAAGGATAGCCCACTAAACAAGAATCATATTGAAGTGATGCTGTCAAAGCATTGCTCGAATAGGTAGCATCTAAAAATTCTAAGGGTGTATCGTTTGGAATTTGTCCGCCCATAAACCAAAAGTAGACTAATTCCTGCGTTGCTACTTCCTGAGTGAAGTTAGCTTGAATTTGTGTATTGGCTGTTGGTGTAAAAGTAATCTCAGTATCCGTACTAGAAACATCACCTGACCAATGAGAAAAAACAAACCCAGGATTGGCTTTAGCCTTTACAGTTACAGGAATGTTTTCAAAATAAATACCCGTCCACGGATAAGGGTTTTCTGTAATACCAGGTGTGTTGGCATCAATGTCAATTGTATTGATTTTCACTGTTCCTGCTTCATTGCTAGAAACGCTAAGGGTGATATCTATTGTATTATTTATATTGAAAAAGGTTTTAATAGAATTGCGTTGTATGGCAGGATGATTATTCCCCCAATTCAGTAATTGTTGTTTATTAGTTGGGGTATAAAAATCTTCAACAGTTGTTCTGTTAGCATTTTCTGCTAAATACGGTTCTACTTCATCAAATGTTGTATTGACTACTTCAGCAAAATATGCTGGCATAAAACATGAGTTGAGAGCATCTGCAAAACGGTTGATAAACTGGTTCTTGAATTCAGTATTGGCAAGTAGATTTGCAAATAAAGCTTCGTTTGGTGAGCCGACAATAGTACCCCAATGTTCTAGCCAATCATGTAGTGTAGATAAAGCAGGTTCGAAATCTTGAATAGTCGTACGCCATTTACCATCACCATAGGTGTCATTCTCTGGTACACGTGCTTTCCAGAATTTTCTCTCATAGCCATTATTTCCAGAATAGATTTGTAGGACCATATGGTCAATAAAAGATGACATTTCAAACTGACTGGTCACTTGAGTATAGAAAGTTTCGTTTGACATATCATTAGCAATAATATAGTCTCTAAGCGTGTTGTAATTCGCATAATCAGCGTCATCACCTTCGTCAATCTCACAGTTGCTTCCCTCGCAATCTACTTTGGCAATATTGTCTTTGTCTAGATTGAAATTATAGGCGTAGTGGTATTTATCAAATCGATCACGCATGGCTGAAAGTCCCCAGTACTCTCCGTTGATAAAGTGCACTACATTTTTAATTCTTGAAACACCATTATACATAGGCTGCATAATTCTATTAAATACAGCATCATAAGCAACAGGTCCGCCACTTCCGTTTCCTCTCAAAAGAATGCGTTTGTATTTGTTGTTTGTAGGATTAGTTGCATCATATATTGAGTTATCAAATAAATTATACTGAAAGACATCAACGTCATCATAATCACTACGTGCATATAATCGCATGCTTTTGATCTGATGTGCTCTAGAGCTATTTCCGTGTATTCGGTAACCAGCATTTAAGTTGATTACTGAAGTGTTATTATCAAAAATTTCAACGCTCATAGGGTATTCCCATGCACTTGACTTACGGTAATAATTACACCATTCTGGACGATAATACTGGGTGTTTGTCGGGTTGTTTGCACGCCAAGTATCAAAATCTACTCCAGCGGTATAGGTGCCTAAATCATAATCAAAGAAGTTGCTTTCTTCTTTGAACAGGTAACAGGACACCTGATTCCCGATTTT
>CAZRCB010000088.1:0-7909 GCA_964598455.1 uncultured Flavobacterium sp. | reverse complement strand
CCTGGTGCCAACGGAGTTCTGCCATTACTAATTAAACTTGATAGCAATGGTAATGTACAATGGGTACAGACAACCGCTACTTATAATGCAAACGCACTAGTTCCTGGACCACGACGTGGGAGAGGTATTACTATTAGAAATGATGAAGTTGGCTTTGGAGCACAAGCTGCTAATGAGTTTTGGGATGGCTTTGAGATACAACGCCCAGTATCTCATCATCCAGACCCTGTATTTATTCGTTTTGATAAGCAAACTGGAGCGGTTATAGGGTTGCACGAAATACAAGGAAGTCCTTCTGAAAATCAAAGATTAACAGCAGTAGCCGTAGACAACGACGGTAACTATATTGTAGGTGGAGCTTTCAGCGCTGGGTTGTTTATAAACAGTGACAGCACTGTACCACCCATTTACAGCGTAGGACAAGATGACTTCTTTGTGGCAAAGCTAGCAGCAAGTGCCTGTGGCACACCCGTAGTAAGCACCCAAGATTTCAATGCGCTAAAGTTGAGCGCCTACCCTAACCCAACCACAGCTATTGTAAATATAGAAACAGACAAAATGCTATTAAGTTATACTGTTTATGACCTAAGTGGTCGTCAAGTACAAAGTGGTGTGTTTAGCAACAATAACCAAATCAATCTACAAAATGAAAATAACGGTGTTTATTTTATTAAAATAACTACTCTACTGGGCAAGAATACTACGATAAAGGTGGTGAAGAAATAAACTTTTATTTAAACCCAGTACTGAAAATAATATAACTTTCAGTACTGGGTTTTATTTATAATAACTATTTAGCATAATAACACTCTAAAACCCACTACTATTGACTCCCCTTTTTTAGAGCACTTTAAAATAAGGGGGAAATAATCAAATTGAAAAATAAACATATACAAACCCTATAACTATACTTTTAGATGAGAATTCTTAATCCCCCCTTAATCATCATTTTTGTTTCGGCTTTTTCTTACTTGTCCCATTCACAATCAAACTCCTTCAACAAGGAGAAAAACATAGGAGAGTTTACCTACTTCGAGCCAATATTCATTCATCAAAATTCAAACTTTAACAATAAAATACTCGATCGAGTCGAGGGTATTTCTGTAGTTGCTCTAGACTCCGTGTTTAAAGCAGACAAAAATAAATATAAAATAAACGAAAAAAACAGCTTAAGCCTCACTCCTGCTCTCAAGGAGGAACTAATGGCTCTATTTTATTCTGTAAGCAATAAAAAGCAGCCTGCTGAACTTTCGCTTGGCATAAAATCAATTAACGAAACAAGCAATAATCGTTATTGCCTGTTTTTGCTAATCAGAACGGAGAGTAGCTTGTCAGTCTTCACAACACCCATCAATAAAATACGCCTATAAATTATTGTTTATGATCTCCACCATGATAGAGTTGTGTTTTACAAGAAATCTAAAAACTTGTCTCCTATGCACAACGGAGGCTATACTCATACTTTAATAAAAAATTTAAATTATATATATAAGGAAATAAGTAAACAGTAGCCAATAGAAAATACTTAGCATCTGCAAGAGAATATTTTCTCTTCATCAAAACATCTTTCAAGAACAAAACAAAACTTACTACCCACAGAAAAGCCGTCTCAATTCTAGAGTTGAGACGGCTTTTTTATTTACAAGTATGCTATAGCTTGAATTAAGCTTGCAAATTCAGTTTAATTTGTAGGTCTTTTAATTGTGCTTCGTCAATTTGAGCAGGTGCGTCAATCATGACATCGCGACCTGAGTTATTCTTAGGGAAAGCGATGAAATCTCTGATGGTTTCTTGTCCGCCTAAAATAGCGACTAATCTATCAAGACCAAAAGCTAGACCTCCGTGTGGTGGTGCTCCGTACTGGAAGGCATCCATCAAGAATCCGAATTGTTCTTTTGCTTGTTCATCGGTGAAACCTAAAAGTTCAAACATTCTAGCTTGCGTCGCTTTGTCGTGTATTCTGATAGAACCACCTCCTATTTCGTTTCCGTTGAGCACCATATCATAAGCGTTTGCTCTTACGGCTCCTGGATCAGTGGCGATAAGGTGCATATCTTCTGGTTTTGGCGAGGTAAACGGGTGGTGCATCGCGTGGAAGCGGTTTGAATCTTCATCCCATTCCAACAGCGGAAAATCTACTACCCAGAGCGGTGCAAATTCCTTTGGATTGCGAAGTCCTAAGCGGTTTCCTAATTCCATTCTCAGTGCAGAGAGTTGGGTTCTTGTCTTGTGTGCAGGTCCTGAAAGCACCATAATCATATCGCCTTCTTTGGCTCCGGTTGCCTCAGCCCATTTGGCTAAATCCTCTTGGTCATAGAATTTATCTACAGATGATTTATAAGTTCCTCCAACTTCAACTCTACAATAAATCATTCCTGTAGCGCCTACTTGTGGACGTTTTACCCAATCAATCAGTGCGTCTATTTCTTTTCTAGTATAAGCTGCACCGCCCGGCACTGCAATTCCAACCACTAATTCTGCCGAATTGAATACGCCAAAATCTTTGTGTTGTGCCACTGCGTTTAGTTCTGCGAATTCCATCCCAAAACGAATGTCTGGTTTGTCGTTTCCGTATTTGCGCATCGCTTGGTCATAGGTCATTCTAGGGAATTTATCTACTTCTAATCCGTGGATTTCTTTGAGTAAGTGTTTGGTCAATCCCTCAAACATATCGAGGATATCCTCCTGTTCTACAAAAGCCATTTCGCAATCAATCTGAGTGAATTCAGGCTGACGGTCTGCTCTTAAGTCTTCGTCTCTAAAACACTTTACGATTTGGAAGTACTTATCCATTCCGCCTACCATCAAGAGTTGTTTGAAGGTTTGCGGCGATTGTGGCAACGCATAAAACTGTCCTGGATTCATACGGCTTGGCACCACAAAATCTCTAGCTCCTTCTGGAGTTGATTTGATTAAATAAGGTGTTTCGACCTCACAAAAATCTTGGCTAGACAGATAGTTTCTTACTTCTTGGGCTACTTTGTGTCTGAAGAGCAAGTTGTTTTTGACAGGATTTCTACGAATATCTAAATATCTGTATTTCATTCGGATGTCTTCTCCCCCATCCGTCGTGTCTTCAATGGTGAATGGAGGCACTATAGACTCGTTCAGCACTGTGAGTTCAGTAACTAGAATCTCGATGTCTCCGGTAGGCATATTTGGGTTTTTAGATGATCTCTCAATCACTGTTCCCTTGGCTTGCACCACAAATTCACGACCGAGGTATTTGGCTCTCTCGATTACCTCAGCAGCGGTTCTTTCTGTATCAAATATAAGTTGTGTAACTCCGTAGCGGTCGCGTAGATCTACCCAAACCATAAAACCTTTGTCTCTAGTTTTCTGAACCCAGCCCGAAAGAATTACCTCTTGACCGATGTTTGCGCTTGTGAGCTCTCCGCAAGTATGACTTCTATACATTTTATATCTATCTATTGTTTTTTAATAAAGTGCAAATATAGGCTTTAGTTCACTTTTTTAAACGAAAAAAGCGAAGCTTAATTTATGCTTCGCTTTTTCCTACTTAGTTTGGTGATTATTTATAACTCAAACTCTAAATTTATAAAAACATTTCTACCTGCTCTAGGTATTTTATTCCAATCCGCAAAAGTGCTGTAATACGTGTCGAGAATATTCTCAACTCCTGCTTGCAGGTTCAAAACGGATCTATCCCATCTGAAAGAATATTTAGTACTTGCGCCTAGAATAACATAATCTACCGTTTTGTTTTCTCCGTAAAACGAAGAATAATTAGTGTGTTTGGCATTCCCTTGTGCCGATAGTTCAGCGCCAAAATTCTCTTTTAGATAACTAAAAGACAATCTGTAACTAAACGGACTCATAAATGGCAAATAATTATCATCACTTCCTTTTCCGTGGGTATAAGTGAATTGTGATTCCACTTTGAAATCCTCTAAAAACTTTTGTTCTAACTCTACTCCTGTGGTGAAAATCCTTGCGTAATCAAGTGCAGTATATCTTTTCACACCACTGGCTCCTATAGTCATAGGCAATACTGAAGTATCGACTTTACCCACGATATAATCTTGGATATGGAAGTAAGACGAGGTCCATTTCGCGTGGAAAAGATTGTGGCAATAGGTCAAAGAAGCATTGGCTTCATAAGACTTTTCGTTTGCCAAATACGGATTGCCCACATAGTCATAAAAGTCATTGCTGTTGTACAGATAAAATCCGTAGCCTTCAGAAACCGATGGCGCTCGCTCACCGTAAGCCGCACCAAAGTTATAGGTCCAATCGCTTATATACCAAATATAATTCCCCGAAAAACTCTTCAAGAACCTGCTTTTAGTGCTCGCCATCTCAGGATAGAAAATCCTCAAACTCTGCAAACCAAATTCATCAGCCACTTCATTGTTGTGAAAACCGAGATTGGTCGTCAGTTTTATCATCTGATCGGCTGATAAACTATAGGTATCCTCAGCAGAAATACCGCTATACAGCGTTCTGATATCCGGCCAAGTGTTCATAAACATCAAATTCTCATTGGGGTCACTCGGGTACATCGTCATTTCTGCCACTGAGCGGTTATAGAAACCCAATAGATTCGCAGCAAAAATGTGCTTTCTATATTCCCCTTTCAAGCGAGAATACATGCCGTAAGTGTCTGACCAACCCGGCATATCCATATGCACGGGCACGTTCGGGCGTTTGGTGTCATCCATAGTATGGGTGATGGTGTTGAAATACAGTTTAGTTTCCCAAGAAGTCAAATGATTAGTTGTAAGCACTTTTTCGAAGCGCACAGAGCTAATCAGCGCCTCGGCTAAAGAAACGTCCATAGTCAGGGCTGGATAACCTACATCGGTTGCTTTGTCATAAATTACCGAAGCTTCAATCAGCGTTTTTGCATTAGGCAAGTAGCCTACAGTACCTGAGAGATTGTATTTTCTGAATTGAGAGAATTCCACTTCTTTTGATTTTCCCGCCTTATAATTCTCTGCATCTCTGAGGGTGAAATCAGCATTGGCATAAAACAACGAGTCATTATATCCGATAGAAGTACCTAATATCTTCTGTTGGTTATTGGTTTCGTAGCCACTAATCAATCTAGCTCTGTAGCCGTAATCTCGGTTTCTGATGCTATATCTCTTTAGGTCTAGACCTCCACCGATGGTTGCTCCGTGGGTATTTCCTTGTTGGCCAGAAGTTGCTTGTGCTTTTGACAGGTTAGAAATCTCTACATAAGAGGTAATCGGGTCCATTTTATCGGTACACGCCCCGAAGATGCGCATGCCATCGATAGTGATGATGGTTCGCTCGGTCGCCATACTGTTGATAAGTGGTTCCCAGGCATAACCTCCTCTTTTGACCATAGTTACCTTAGGTGATTTTTCGAGGAATTCATCTATGCTAGATAGTGATTTAGATTGATCTTGGTGTAATGTTTTAGTATTTCCGGTGATGATTACCTCGTCAATAATGATGTTTCTATCGAGGCTGTCATTTTGAATTTCCTGAGCAAAACCAGCGAATCCGATAAACGAAAAGGCGAAATATAAAAGTGCTTTAGTGCATTTCATAGTTTTAAATTTTAGGTTATTCCTGACAAGCATATCTTGTCAGGAATATTTTTACAGCACAGAATTCCTTAGAACTCTAACTCAAGGTATAGGCTACTTGCAGGATGTTCTGCAGTTACTGCTTCTCCTTTGAGCACTTCTTGGGCTTGGTTGAGGAGTTGCAAGTTGATCTTCCAATACCCGGTCATCGTGAGCGATAATTTACCGTGGTAGAATCTATCTGCTTTTTGAGTTAGGTTGACGTTGTTTGGCGAGCCGTGATTGCCCATACTCGGCATTCTAGGGTCAATCGCGATGCTGTAATTATCTACAATAGGGAACATCATCATATTCTCCATTTTAAACAAACCCACTTGCATATCATTGATGGCAACTGATGGTTTGCTTGGCTCCATAAGCGCAAGGATATATTTGACGTTGTCTGCTCCCATAAACGAGGTGACGCGTTGTCTTGGAGTGGCAAAAACTTCGATGTTCTCGGTTTTTGAATACGCAGTGCCGTTTACGGTATAATCTAGAGTGATTTTCCAGTATTCAGATTCGTTTTGAGCCATCTGGAAAACGATATAACCACTAAATAAGCTTTGTTTACCGAGTGTTGGCACTACTGCAGAATACGGGCAAGCGTGTTGCATGCTGGTCATCACCATAATTGGTTTCCAATTGATGCTTGCTTGGCTGTTAGAGATGTAGTCAGCTGTTGCGTTATCCTTTATTCGAAGTGAAATAGCGTTGTAGCCTTGTTCTAGAATTCCAGTTTCAGAATATAATTCTACCGTATAGTTTTCATCGACGATGTCTTTTATTTTGGTCAGACCAGTGACTTCATTTACACTAATTGTAGGCGCATCATCATCTGACGAACAGCTAAAAAGAAAGCTAGCAACAAGAAATAGGATAATATATTTTAGATTTTTCATTTTTATAGGTATTTAAGTATTGGGTATAATTCGGCTAGTTTTGATGATTTTCTCATTCAAAACATTGGCATTAATACTGTGCTTAGAAGCCACGTTAAGGCACTAAGACAGTGGTGGAATTATAAGAATTTTGAGCTGCTTGATAAAAAGCATTGCATGAGTTAAAACCTAGATATAGCATCTCACCTATCTATTCTATAAATAAAATTCACAGAAAAAAAGATAAGATTATAGGCTTGGCTTATGCAAAAAGGATGGTGGGAGGATGAAAAATAGTATTCAGCTTCGAGAAAGAATAAGAATTTGAATAGTAGTAGCCTTTTTTAGTTTCTATTAGATACTGTATAGGGACATGAAACTCAAAGCAGATATCTTGACAGAACATAACATTGCTCTCGACTGTTACGATAGTTTTCGTTTTTCCGGCTGCAGCGGTGTCGGCTGCTTTAGAGAGCTCTTTAGAGAGGTGACACTGTCCGTTACATTCTAATTCTTGCTGTGCTTTGTTTTCGCAAAGTTCGTTTTTGATATAGTCATAAAAAACCACATATTCCAATACCGGAAGTATGGGCTTCAGTAGCATAAAGATTGCGAAGATGACTACGAATTTTTTCACGATACAAAAATAGGTTATATTTTGATACAAAAATAGACTTAAGATTTTCTAAGAACTATGACAGAAATCATATTTACTGAGTAATTGTTTGATTGATTTTATATAATTTAGCGAACTTAAAAAAACTACACCTATGAAAAAATTAGTATTAGTATTATTCCTAGCTACAGCTGGCATCACACATGCGCAATTCATACAATTCGGAGTAAAAGGCGGGGTGAACTTCGCTAATATCAAAAGTGATAAGATTGATTATAGCAACAGAACCAGTTATCATGTTGGAGCTCTTTTGGAGATCAGCGTTTTTCAGAACATGACTTTTCAGCCAGAACTTTTGTATTCTGTACAAGGAGCAGAACAAAGCGGGAAACCTACGATAGATTTAAAGTACGTTAACGTCCCGATGATGCTAAAGTTTTATCTTATCTCAAACAAACTGAGTATTGAAGCTGGGCCACAGTTTGGCTTTCTGGTTGACAACAACCTAAACAAAACCTACGAAGCAGAAGATTTTGACTTCTCTGCCGGTGGTGGACTTGCGTTAAATTTGACGAGATCAATCTTCGTACAGGCACGTTATATGGTTGGAATGAGTGAGCTTTCAAAGAAAGCGGAGGCAAAAAACAGTACTATTCAGGTGTCCTTAGGGCTTAAGTTTTAGTCTGACAACACAAAATAAAGTATCTCAAAGCTTAAGTTCAAGTCCTAAGGCTTAAGGGAGTACACCTATATTCTGACGGAAATTAAGTCGGATTTTATGTGTTTGTGTCCCTCTATTCACGTGTGGTATTGACTTAAAAATTATCAACACTAAACATTCATTTTTATAATTA
>CAZRCB010000087.1:0-8132 GCA_964598455.1 uncultured Flavobacterium sp. | reverse complement strand
AAGCGGTTGCCGAGGCTGTATACATTGCGGAGAAGAATTCGAAAAAGCATATAACTATTATCAAAAAGCCAATGAGATATATAAAAAAATAAATAAAGAGTTTGGGATGGCGGTAAGTCAAGGAAACATTGGTGCAGTTTCGCTGATGCTTGGCAAGTTTGACCAAGCCATTTCGTATTCAAATAATGCAAAGAGACTCTACGAAAAGATAGGATATGATCGTTTGGTTGTATATCCTATTAATAATCTCGCTACTGCTTATGATAGCTTGAAAGATTACAAAAAGGCAAATGAACTATATTTAGAGACAATCGGTATATATAAAAAACACGGCAACTTCTTTGAAGTATCAAACACATTAAGTGCTTATGCACAATGCTTACTTAAGCAACAGAAAATCACTGAAGCAGTCAGTTTGCTTGAGGAAGCGCTTGGTTTCGCTGAGATTTCTAAAGCTCATTTCTTAGAAATTGATATCCGCAAAAACCTAGCTCGCGCTTATGCGAAAACGGGTAAATATATGCAAGCTTATGAACAAATGAAGGTTCACGATGTCATTAGAGACTCGCTTTTTAAAGAAGAAAAAACAAAAGCTATTTTTGAACTAGAAAAACAATATCAAACCGAGCGAAAAGAAAGACAAATCCTGGAGCAACGAACTGTCATTGCAGAGAAAAACCTAAAAATTGAATCTAAAAATTCTCAGATACTGATAATTGTTTTTCTGCTTGTAGTGTCAGTTATGTTCGGATATTTGGTTTTCTATAGACAAAATCAAAGGGCAAAACGCATCGAAAGGGAAAGCCGTTTGAAGGAAGCCTATCAAAAAATAGAAACTCAATACAAACTCCAGCAACAAAAACTAATTATCTCTAGAGATTTGCACGATAATATTGGCTCGCAACTCACCTTTATTATTTCTTCCTTAGAGAGCATAAAATATTATCTCAAAGAAAAAAATCCAGAAATCAATAACAGAATTGACAAAATTGCAAAATTTACAAAACAAACTATCTCTGAGCTTCGAAATACGATTTGGGCTATGAATAAGGAAGAGATGGATTTTGAAGACTTACAACTAAGAATAATCGAATTTATAAACACAGCTACATTATCAGTAAGAGAAATTGATTTTGAACTCGAGATTGATCAAGGCCTAATCGAGGAAAATTTTAAATTCTCTTCTCTAGAAGGTCTTAACATTTACCGCTTGATTCAGGAGGCTGTAAATAATTCTATAAAACACTCCAAAGCAGACAAAATTAAGGTTATGATCAAGCCTTCAGAAGACGTGAATCAGAAGTTGGAAATATTGATTTCAGACAACGGCAGTGGCTTTGATATTTCTCACGTAAACATAGGAAATGGAATTACAAATATGAAAAAAAGAATTAATGAAATAAAAGGGAACATAAGTATCAACTCAGACCAAGATGGAAGCAGTATAAAAGTTATGATCTAAGACTTTAACATAGATAGCAATCAAAAACACACAACTACTATGCAATCAATTATCAAAGTGGTCATCGTTGATGACAATATTTTTCTGCAAAAAGCAGTTACAGAAAAACTATCTTTTTTTAAAAATATAAACCTGCGCTATTGTGTAAACAACGGCAAGGAACTTCTAGATAAGTTAGAACAAAATTCAAATATTAATCTAATTTTGATGGATCTTGAAATGCCTATTATGAATGGTATAGAGGCAACAGAGAAGGTCAAACAGAAGTATCCGCACATTAAGATCATTATATTAACCGTTTTTGATAATGATGAAAACATATTCAAAACTATCAAAGCAGGAGCGGATGGTTATTTACTTAAAGAAGTTAGTCCAGAGATGTTACATCAGGGTATTATGGAAACCATGCGTGGAGGAGCTGTAATGACACCCTCGATAGCAATGAAAGCATTAAAGCTACTCAGAAGCCCAATTGATGATACTGACGTGACACAAAAAGAGGAAATTAAACTAACACCTAGAGAGACTGAAGTATTAGAACAACTCAGTAAAGGATTAAATTATATACAAATCTCTAATAACCTAATCATATCACCAAGTACAGTCAGAAAACACATAGAGAATATTTATTTGAAACTGCAAGTTCACAACAAGATAGAGGCTGTTCAAAAAGCAAGAAACAACAACTTGATTTAACGCAGAGGTTAAAACTAATCAAGATCTTTTTAGCACTTGCTCTCTAGGAGTTAATTTACGTAGAAGTATGTGAAATTTATTTACTTTTTGATTTTAGAGAATAAATTCCTCCTACAAAAAGCAGAGCTGTCAATCCTAGGTATATGAGACCTTGTTGTTTTCCAGACTCGTTTGAGACATCTATCTTTAGGCCTAAAAGGTTAACCTCCTTTGTACTGTCAGCTACTTTGTTTGCACCGATATAACCAATTGCTAGACTAACAACTATAAGTATTATTCCGATAATTTTTGAAGTATTCATATTAATTGATTTTAGTTACAGATAAAAATTAGATCTTAATCAAAGTAGATATTCCACGAATATAATTAAAAAAATATTTAATCTGTATTTAAATAGCTAAATATTTATGAATTCCTTTTAAATTCGCTTAGGATAATAGCAGTTGCCGTAGCTACATTCAGGCTTTCAGTGTTATTTCCAAAACGGGGAATACTTATCTTTTCGGATATTAGTTGAGCGATTGTTTCTGAAATACCATTGGCTTCGTTGCCTAAAACAATAATTCCCTTGTTTGGCAGCTCAGATTTATAAATATTTTTTCCGTCCATAAAAGTGCCGAAAACAAGTAGCTGGGTTTGTGTTAGAAATTTTTCTAGATTCAAATAAGTAATATTTACTCTAGTAATCGAGCCCATAGTTGCTTGAAGTACCTTTGGATTATAGGTGTCAACACTGTCTTCAGAACAGATCAAGTCGCGAATTCCAAACCAATCACAAAGTCTGATAATTGTGCCTAAATTTCCAGGATCACGGATTTTGTCTAGAGCAATGATTAGATTGTTTTCTTGTATTTCAGAAACTTTTGGAAATCGAAATACAGCCAAAGAGTTATTAGGGTTAGTCAAAGCCGACATCTTTTTGAGCTCGGTTTCTGAGATTGTAAATTTATTTTCGATATCCTCAAATATAGCTTCAGTTACAAATAATTCATCTAAAATAAAATCAGAATCTAGTAGTTCGCGGATAAGTTTTTGACCCTCTACAAAAAATTGTCCGTATTGTTTGCGGTATTTTTTTTGGTGTAAGCTTAATATTCGTTTTATTTGATTTTTTGTAACCATTTAAATAACGTAATTTTGAATGTTTTAATTTGAAATCTTGAAAAATCTTTTTGCAAAAATACTGTTTATAATTGGATTGGGAGTGTTTTTCCATTCTTGTAACGTAGTGAAAAAAGTTCCTGAAGACAGGCACTTACTCACTAAAAACACAATACTCCTAGATGGTAAGGCTACCAAAAAGGAAGATGTTGCTGAGCAGATATATCAAAACCCCAACAACAAGATATTGGGGATTCCGATCTATTTGATGCTCTATAATCTTGCTAAAGACAATCCAGACTCTTTATATAATGCATGGTTACACAGAAAACCAAATCGGTATAAGAACCTATCAGCCATCCTCTCAGAAAAACAAGTAGAGCGTTTGGGACAATCTTTTATAGTTTCGGGCTACAGTAATTTCCTTAAAAATATTGGCGAGCCTCCAACAATAATTGACCAACAGAGGAGTAAGCTTTCTGCGCAAAGACTTAAGAACCTCTATTTTAACCAAGGCTATTTCAATACTGAAACTTCTTATAAAATAGATACACTAGAGAATAAAAGAGCAACTATCACCTATACTGTAATCACTCATGAACCCTATATCATAGACTCTATCTCTACTAATATCTCTACACCAGCACTCGATAGCCTCTATAATATAAGCAAAAACCAGTCTTATATC
The DNA here is from genome assembly GCA_964598455.1 of uncultured Flavobacterium sp. Lineage (GTDB taxonomy): Bacteria > Bacteroidota > Bacteroidia > Flavobacteriales > Flavobacteriaceae > Flavobacterium. The sequence goes on along the minus strand of CAZRCB010000087.1, from coordinate 4,185 downwards.
AAAAAAGGGAAGCAATACAATACTGCCGACTTGGATGCAGAGCGAAATCGACTGACTACTTATTTCAGAAACCGAGGCGCTTTGCACTTTCAACAAAGTTATATAAACTACGAAGTTGACACGGTGGATACTGGAAAAAAAGCAAATATTGAAATGATCATTTCAGAACGAAATGTCAGAAACGGCGATTCATTGTTTACTAAGCCTTTCAATCTTTTTAAGATAAGTGAGGTCAATATCTTTACTAATAATCCGTATGACAAGGCAACTACGCAGGTAATCGATAGTACAACTTATAAAGGTATAAATATTTATAGCTCTGGAAAATTAAGGTTTAGACCTAAAGCAATTACAGATCCTATTTTCTTGAGTATTGGCCAATCGTATGCTGACTTCAGAGACCAACTTACTAGACGTTATCTGAATAATCTGGAGATTTTTAACTATCCAACCATCCAGTATGTTGAAGACAAATCAGACCCTTCAGGTAATTCGCTCATAGCTAACATACAGTTGAGTTCTAAGAAGAAGTTTAACCTGCTACCTTCACTTGACTTTACACACTCGAATATTCAGATATTTGGTATCGAGGGAAACACTGCTTTTTCTGTTAGGAATGTATTTAGAGGAGCAGAAGTTTTGCAACTTGGGTTTAGGAGTAACTTTGGATCATCGCAAGATCTAGCCAATCCGAATAATACTTTTTTTAATATCTCAGAATACGGAACTGACCTGAGGTTGAGCATCCCAAGAATACTATTCCCAGTCAAGACAGAGAAAATTATTCCTAGGCAAATGATTCCGAATACCATGGCTAGCTTTGGTTTTTTCAAACAGCAGAATATAGGACTTGACAAAGAAAACTTTACGGGCGCTATCAGCTATAGTTGGACACCAACTTATCGGGCAAATACCAATTTCTTTAGAACCAATATGAAGTTTGACTTATTGAATGTCCAATATATCAGAAATATCAATGCCTCGAATTACTTCAATGTTTATACTTCTTCGTATAGCCGACTAAATACGCTTGCTAAGGAATACGGTACTGATCCGAGCTACTTAGATGTAAACGGAAACCTGACTCGACCACAAGGGACTACTGAATTCACCAACGATGTTTTTAGTGGTCAAAGTTCGATTCCTATCAATTCAGAAGATTATAGAATTGTACGCAGTATCGAAGAGAGACGTAGAAGGCTTGTAGAGAATAACCTTATATTGGCCTCAAGCATTACTTATCAAAAATCGACACAAACCAACTTTTATGACAGCTCGTTTTATGCATTTAAACTAAAAGGGGAGTCGGCAGGTGCGTTTCTGTCATTAATGTCGAACTTAGCAAATAGAGAGAAGAATGAAAGGGATAGATATGATATTCTAAAAATTGATTATTCTCAATACGCAAAAGTAGAAGGCGAATTTATAAAACATTGGGACTTGGGAGGCTTTAGAGTCATAGCCAGTCGTGTTTTTGCTGGAATTGCTATACCTTACGGAAACTCTTCGAATATTCCATTTTCACGCAGTTATTTTGCTGGTGGCTCGAACGACAATAGAGGTTGGCAGTCCTATAGTTTAGGTCCTGGAAGCAGTGGTAGCCTGAATGACTTTAATGAGGCAAATATGAAACTTGCAGCTAGTTTGGAATATCGATTCAAATTAGTAGGAAAACTAAATAGCGCATTTTTTGTAGATGCTGGAAATATCTGGAATGTCTTTGATGATGTGACTGACGAAGGCTCTGTTTTTAATGATTTTAGTTCGCTAGAAGACATTGCTGTAGGCTCTGGAATAGGTTTTAGGTATGACTTAGGCTTTGTAACTTTCCGTTTAGATGTTGGATTTAAAACCTACAATCCAGCTAATAATCAAGATAACAGATGGTTTAAAAATTATAAGCTAACCGAATCTGTATTAAACATTGGAATCAACTATCCGTTCTAGGAGTAGTTTAGATTAAATTAAAAATCAGGTCTGTGTCCGTAAGTGAGATATAAACCTGATTTTATTTTTTATATGAATTTGTCCTAGCCGATAATCTCAAATTTCGCAAACTTCAGAAGTAGTTTTTTGATACCACCTACTTCAAACTTTATCTCTGCTTTCTTATCGGCGCCAATGCCCTCTAAGGAAAGCACTTGTCCTTTGCCAAAACGCTCGTGTAGGATAATATTCCCAACCGCTAAATTGCTGTCAAATAAGTTTATTTTTGCAGGTGAGTTGTCTGAGTTAGTAGGCTTAATTCTCCTGAGGTTTCGCACATCAGGTCTAGGTTCGTTATCCCGATTCTTGGGCGGAATTCCTCCGACAGGTTTTGTTTGTCTGAGCTTAGATTTATCTACATCACCAAAAATATCTATGTCAAAGCTAGGCTTATAGCGGTAACCTTTGTTAGTGTCCGGATTCTGGTATTCGAGGTAACGCTCATCGATTTCTTCGATAAACCTAGAGGGTTCGCAGTCAATTAGTTTTCCCCATTTGTATCTGCTTTGTGCATAGCTCAAATAGGCTTGACGCTCTGCTCTTGTAATTGCAACATAAAACAGTCTTCGCTCTTCTTCGAGTTCAGTCCTAGAGTGTATGCTCATTGCGTTAGGAAATAAATTCTCTTCGATACCAACTATAAATACATACGGAAACTCTAGTCCTTTGGCAAGGTGAATAGTCATCAAAGCCACACGGTCTTCGTCTCCTGTGTCTTTGTCTAAATCAGTTGCAAGCGCTACATCTTCGAGGAATTCGGACAAGCTTCCTGTGGCGCCATCTACTTCTTTTTGACCTTCAATAAAGTCTTTTATTCCATTCAATAGTCCCTCAACATTTTCTAAACGAGCAATATCCTCGGGTGTGGAGGCGTCTTTTTTGAGTTCCTGGAAAAGCCCTGATTTCTTAGTAACGTAGTCAGCTGTCTGAAAAGCATCATTATTCTCATTTATCACCTGAAAGTTTCTAATCATCGTGACAAAATCTTGCAGTCTTTGTTTCGTTGGACCGTTTAGCTTCAAGTCGATTTTGTCGATATTCTCCATCACTTCAAAAATTGAACGCTTATAGTGATTGGCAGCAATATTTAGTTTTTCAATAGTTGTCCCACCAATACCACGAGCGGGATAGTTGACTACTCTCACTAGCGCTTCCTCATCTTTAGGATTGATTACAAGCCTCAAATAAGCTAAGACATCTTTGATTTCTTTTCGTTGATAAAACGAGAGTCCACCATAAATTCGGTAAGGGATATCCCTTTTTCGCAAAGCATCTTCAATAGCTCTTGACTGTGCATTAGTTCTGTATAAGACTGCGAAACTCCCATTGCTTAATTGGTTTTGCATTTGCTGTTCAAAGATCGTAGAAGCTACAAAACGACCTTCTTCTGAATCAGTCATGCTTCTATTTACCTTGATTTTAGCACCTTCTTCGTTGTCTGTCCAAACGTTCTTCTCTAGTTTAACTTTATTTTTTTCGATAATCGAATTGGCTGCCTCGACAATATTTCGGGTAGAACGGTAATTTTGTTCAAGTCTATAGGTCTTTACGCCCTCATAGTCTTTCTGAAAGTTAAGAATGTTGTTGATATTCGCCCCTCTGAACGCATATATACTTTGCGCATCGTCACCCACAACGCATATATTTTGAAATTTATCGGATAGTGCTTTAACGATTAAATATTGTGAGTGATTGGTGTCTTGGTACTCATCGACTAATATATACCGAAATCTATCTTGGTATTTTGCTAAGACATCGGGATGTAGGTTTAGCAATTCATTAGTTTTCAATAATAAGTCGTCAAAATCCATTGCGCCTGCTTTAAAACAACGCTCTACATAGTTTTTGTAAATATCTCCCAGTCGAGGTCTTTTGCTCATCGCGTCAGCTTCCTGTAAATCGTGGTTGTTAAAGTATGCTTTGACTGTAATCAAACTATTTTTGTACGACGATATACGCCCTAATATCTGTTTGGGTTTATAGACATCTTTGTCTAATTGCATTTCTTTGATGATTTGTCCTATGAGTCGAAGTGAATCTTGAGAGTCATATATTGAGAAGTTTGAAGGATAGCCCAGTTTAGCACTTTCTGCTCTAAGTATTTTAGCGAAAACAGAGTGAAAGGTCCCCATCCAAAGATTTTTTGCTTCGCTATTTCCGACAATCTGTGCGATACGATTTTTCATCTCTCTCGCAGCT
>CAZRCB010000086.1:0-8150 GCA_964598455.1 uncultured Flavobacterium sp. | reverse complement strand
TATCTAGAGGTAGAAACGCCTGTGTTGCAACCTATCCCTGGTGGAGCGGCTGCACGTCCGTTTGAGACACATCACAACGCTTTAGATATACCACTATATTTGAGAATTGCCAACGAATTATACCTGAAACGCCTTATCGTAGGTGGTTTTGACGGTGTATATGAATTCTCTAAAAACTTCAGAAACGAAGGTATGGATAGAACCCATAATCCTGAGTTTACGGTAATGGAAATCTATGTGGCTTATAAGGATTACAACTGGATGATGGAATTCACTGAAAACCTTCTTGAACATTGTGCCATTGCTGTGAATGGTAGTACTATCGCTACTTTTGGCGAACATACTATTGATTTCAAAGCGCCTTACAAACGTATTACCATGACTGATTCTATCAAAGAATTCACAGGTTTTGATATCACAGGCAAATCGGAAGAAGAAATCCGAGCAGCAGCTATTTCTATGGGAATTGCAGTAGATGAAACCATGGGTAAAGGAAAACTTATCGATGAGATCTTTGGAGAGAAATGTGAAGGAAGATATATTCAGCCTACATTTATTACTGATTACCCAAAATCAATGAGCCCTCTGACTAAAGAGCACAGAGATAATCCGGAGCTTACAGAGCGTTTTGAACTTATGATTTGCGGTAAAGAAGTTGCCAATGCCTATTCTGAGTTGAACGACCCAATTGACCAAAGAGCGCGCTTTGAAGAGCAACTGAAATTGTCTGAAAAAGGTGATGATGAGGCCATGTTTATCGATAATGATTTCTTGCGTGCACTAGAATTTGGTATGCCTCCAACAGCTGGATTAGGTATCGGGATGGATAGATTGATGATGTACTTGACCAATAATCCTTCGATTCAAGAAGTCTTGTTTTTCCCTCAAATGAAACCAGAGAAGAAAAGCCCTGAGATGAGTGAGGACGAAAAAGTAGTCTATCAGATTATTGAAAAAGAAGGTATCCAAGCCTTAAACTCAGTTAAAGAACAAACAGGTTATAGCGGCAAAAAATGGGATGCAACCATTAAAACCCTAACCTCAAAAGGTATATTGAAAGTCACCAAAACAGAAGAAGGGCTGTTTATTGAAATGAAATAGAGTTGTTGGTCTTTGTCTTTTTACTTTAATCGAAGCCATTACCCGCCATTTTGCAAAACCCTTGTGCAACAAGCACCTTTGTTACCTGCTGGTAGTGTCTTGTTTTAAAATCTTCGGGAAAGTTAATGCTATTATATTAAGAGAAATACATATATTTGCAATATTTTTTTTATTAATTTAACCGTAAAAACATGAAAAAAGCAGTTGGTTTATTTCTATTATTGGGCTGTTCGTTGCTTTATTCTCAAGATGGGACTCTTGATATGAGTTTCGGAAACGCAGGAAGAGTAATAACAAACATCAATAATCAAGAAAGTGCAAATGGTTTGGTAATACAGTCTGATGGTAAGATTGTAGTAGCAGGTTATACGTATAGCAATATTTATGGTAATGATGTACTTTGTATCAGGTACAATAGTGATGGAACCCTTGACAATACTTTCGGGAATAATGGTATAGTTACTTTCGATATTCAGCAAGGAAGTGATGATAAAGCTTTGGCAATTGATATACAAAGTGACGGAAAACTTGTATTGGCTGGATATAGTGATAATGGCTCAGACAGAGAAGCTTTAGTAATGCGATTGAATACTGACGGAACACCAGATACGAGCTTCGGGCAAAACGGGAGCGTTCTGACAAACTTTACGACTAACGGTATTCCTGTAAGACAAGATGAATACAGAACCGTAAAAATTCATCAAGTGACAGGCAATATAGTGGTAGGAGGGACTTCATATTCAGCGACTAATAATTCAAGAGCTATAGTTGCACGTTATACTCCGACAGGATCACTAGATACGACTTTTGCTACAGGTGGAAAATATACAAGTTTGCCTAATGCGCAGAGTTCATCAAGCTATCTGTTTAGCATAGAAGATCTAGCTATAAAGTCAAACGGAAAAATAACTGTGGTAGGTTGGTCTTCAGCATGGTTTTATTTAGGCAGATTAAATACCAACGGAACGATGGATACTACTTTTTCCACTAATGGATATAATCACTCTTGGGGAGGAACGATGTATGCAGTGGAGTTAAATAATGACGATAGCTTTTATTTTGCAGGTGAAATTTGGACTTCTCCAGAAATACAACTGTATGCAGGGAGAATAAATGCTAATGGTAGTAATATTACTGCAACACCGTTTAATTTCGGTTCGACCATGACGGCAACGAGCCAGGCGATCAAAAAAGACAGTAATGGCAAATTGATAGTAGCAGGTTATTTAATAAACGAAGTCACAAATCAAGCCTCTTTCTTAGTAGGGAGGTTGTTCGCTAATCATTCGGCAGATCCTTCATTTGGCTCTAACGGATTTGTTACCACGACTTTTGATCATTCGATAAGTGGCTCTTTTGATATGAAAATACAAGCTGATGGCAAAATTGTCTTGGCAGGAGTATCAGGAAATAGAATTGCTCTAGCTCGTTATAATACAGGAGTAGCCTCGGTTGAGGACCATACTGAGAATCAGATTCAATTGTATCCTAACCCTTCGACGGACTATATTAATATACTTTTGAATGACAAGAATACAACTAGCCAAATAACATATCATATTTCAGATATCAACGGAAGAACAGTGATGTCAGGAATGTTGTCAGAAGACAATAATAGAATTGATATCAGTGAATTAAATAACGGTATATACTTCGTTAGCCTAGAAGGTAATAAAAATAATTTTAAGTTTATTAAGAATTAAAAGATTTACTTGCGTGGTATTAGAGGACTTTACTTGTCATCAGATTACTTCTCAAATTCTATTGTTGCATCAAAATATAGCCTATCAAAAACTTGATTGGTACACTTTTTTTGTTGGTGGATTCAAGTTATAAATGCCTTAAAATTTTCTAGATTTAAGAAAATCAGCAATTAATATAATTTTTAGAGCCTATTTCTTCTGGCTCATAAACTTCAATCTTTGTATATTTGTGTTTTAGCTCAGGATATGAAAATACATTTTATTGCCATAGGAGGAAGTGCAATGCACAATTTGGCACTTGCTATGCACATCAAAGGATATGAGGTTACCGGTAGTGACGACATTATTTTTGAACCTTCAAAAACACGACTTCAAAACAAAGGACTTTTACCCGCTGAAATGGGTTGGTTTACCGATAAAATCACTGCGGATATAGACGCAATTATTTTGGGGATGCACGCCAAAGAAGACAATCCTGAACTCTTGAAAGCTAAAGAATTAGAACTCAAAATATATTCTTATCCAGAGTTTTTGTACGAACAATCAAAAGATAAAACCCGCGTGGTGATTGGTGGTTCTCACGGAAAAACCACCATTACCTCAATGATTTTGCACGTCATGAAATACCATAATATCGACGTAGATTATATGGTAGGTGCGCAACTAGAAGGTTTTGAAACCATGGTTTATCTGACTAAAGAGAATGATTTCATCGTTTTAGAAGGCGATGAATATTTGTCTTCCCCAATTGACAGACGACCTAAATTCCACCTTTATAAACCCAATATTGCACTGATTTCAGGTATTGCTTGGGATCATATCAATGTTTTTCCTACCTATGAAAACTATCTTGAACAGTTTGAGATTTTCATTAGCCAAGTGAGTTATGGCGGAATTTTGATTTATAACCAACAAGATAAAGACCTGACTACATTAGTAGAAAACAGCACTAACCCGATACGCAAGATTCCGTATGAAACGCCAAAGTATTATACTGAAAGTGGAGTGACTTATTTGGTCACGCCAGAAGGTGATATGCCTATTGAATTTTTCGGAGAACACAACCTCTCAAATTTAATGGGAGCCAAGTGGATTTGTCAGAATATGGGTGTGGATGAAGCGGATTTCTATGAAGCCATCGCCTCATTCAAAGGAGCATCAAAGCGCTTAGAAAAAATAGCAGAAACTAAAGAAACCACAATCTATAAGGATTTTGCGCACTCGCCAAGCAAAGTACAAGCAACCACTCAGGCGGTCAAACAGCAGTTTCCTGAACGCAGGCTGGTGGCTTGTCTAGAACTGCATACCTATAGCAGTTTGAATGCTGATTTCCTTAAGGAATATGAAGGCACTTTAGAAAGTGCAGATGTGGCCGTTGTGTTTTATTCGCCTGAAGCTGTGAAAATCAAACGCCTAGACGAAGTCACCCAAGAGCAAATAGCCAAAGCATTCAACAAAAAAGGATTGGTTATCTATACGGACCCAAAAGAATTTGAAGATTATCTGTACCAACAAGACCTTAAAAACTCTGTGTTATTGCTGATGAGCTCTGGTAATTACGGCGGATTAGATTTGGATAAATTTAAAGATAGCTTATAGAAACTATGTGACTTTTATTGATGGTGATAGGGTTCGTTTTTTAAGATAGTAAAAGCTCTGTAGATTTGTTCTATAGCAAAAAGCCTTACCATTTGGTGCGAAAAAGTCATTTTAGATAGCGATACTTTTCCGTTTGCGCGCTCATAAACCGCATCAGAAAAACCATAAGGACCTCCAATTACAAAAATTAACGTCTTGATACCTGAACTCATTTTCTTCTGTAAAAAGTCAGCGAAATCAACACTTGAATAGTTTTTTCCGTTTTCATCTAGGAGAATAATATGATCTGAAGCGGATGTTTTAGACAGGATAAGTTCGCCTTCTTTTTCTTTCTGTTGTTTTTCAGCGAGATTCTTGACGTTTTTAATATCCGGAATAATTTCTAAATCAAACTTTATATAAAAAGACAAACGCTTTTGGTACTGTTCAATCAGACTCAGTAGATGTTTATCATCGGTCTTTCCGATGGCGAGGAGTTTTATATTCATAAAAGCAAAGATAAAAGTTTTTGTTTCTCTGAGAAAGAATTAGCTTTGTATAGCATAAAAAATTTTCATGATACGCGTTTCACTCATAGGTTCTGGCAATGTAGCACATCATTTGATTCAAGCTTTTCAAGCGAGCACCTCGGTCGAATTAGTGCAGGTCTATGCCAGGCGAAAAGAAGCTGTTTCAGCTATTATTGCTAAAGATAAAATTACTTCTGATATAAGTTCTCTCAAAGAGGCTGATGTCTATATCATTTCTGTTTCTGATGATGCTATCGCTTCGGTTTCTACACAACTGCCTTTCTCAAATAAACTAGTGGTGCATACTTCTGGCACAAGCCCAATGACTGTATTGTCAGATAAAAACAGAAGAGGTGTTTTTTATCCGTTGCAAACTTTCTCTAAAACCAAAGCGCTTGATTTTAGACAAGTGCCTATGTGTTTAGAATCGGAGCAACCACAAGATTTAGCACTGCTCAAACAATTGGCAAGCCTAATTTCAGACAAGGTTTTTGAGATTGATTCTGAAAAACGAAAAGCACTTCATGTAGCTGCAGTTTATGTGAGCAATTTCGTGAATCATCTCTATGGCATAGGAGAGGAGATTTGCGTTGAAAACCAAATTCCCTTTGAGGTTTTAAAACCTCTGATTAAAGAAGTAGCGGACAAGATTAATTACCTTTCTCCACAGCAAGCGCAGACGGGTCCTGCTAAAAGGGCAGATATGAAAACTATTGAAGCACATTTAGAATTCTTAAAAGACGACTTTGAGAAAAAAGAAATCTACCAGCTTCTGAATCAGTCGATTATGAATAAAAATAAAACGATATAAATGAAGAGTTATAAAGAAATTATGAATGACATTACTACATTTATTTTTGATGTAGATGGCGTACTTACAGACGGATCAGTTCACGTTGCAGCAGACGGAGAAATGCTTAGAAATATGAATATCAAAGACGGTTTTGCGATGAAAGCTGCTTTAGAGAGCGGTTATAACGTCTGTATTATATCCGGCGGAAAAAATGAAGGGGTGAGAACCAGACTTCGCAACCTTGGCGTTACCGATATTTATTTGGGTTCTCCAGATAAAGTAGAAACCTTTAAAGAATATATTGATATTTACGGAATCAAACCTGAGCAGGTATTGTATATGGGCGATGATATTCCGGATTACCACGTGATGAAACTCGTTGGGTTACCTACATGTCCTCAAGATGCCGTATCTGAAATAAAATCCTTGAGCACTTATATTTCTCATAAAAATGGTGGAAAAGGAGCTGCAAGAGATGTGATTGAGCAAGTGATGAAAGTACAAGGAAAATGGCATACCTATTTTGATGGGAAGCATGACTAAGTAGGTCTTTAAGCATAAACTCAAACTAAAAAACCTATCCTGAATATTTACTTTGGGATAGGTTTTTTTATGAAATTAAGTATAGATTTTACTTCTTATAATGTTTCTTGTATTGGATATAGGAGAGTAGTCCTAGTACAGCTACTATTGCAATGGAATAATAGACAAAGCTCGGTGTGACTACTTTGTCTCCACTTGCATACGAGTGCAATCCAGAAAGGTAGAAATTCACCCCGAAATAGGTCATCACAATTGATGCAAATGCAGCTACGCTAATTAAGTTGTATAACCACAATCCTCTGAGTCCAGGAACCAATCTGATGTGGATAACAAAGGCATAGACCATAATGGATACTAAAGCCCAAGTTTCCTTCGGGTCCCAACCCCAATAACGTCCCCAGCTCTCGTTTGCCCATTGCCCTCCTAAGAAGTTTCCGATAGTTAGCATCACAAGACCTACGGTTAGCGCCATTTCGTTGATATAAGTAAGCTCTTTGATATTCATCTCCATTATTTTTTTATTTTTAGAGGTTGTGAATATCATCATTATAAGAGCAACCGCTCCGAGGATCATTCCAATGGCAAAAGGTCCGTAACTTGCAACGATAATCGATACGTGAATCATCAGCCAATAAGAGTTCAGTACGGGTTGAAGGTTCGCAATTGCAGGATCCATCCAACTCCAGTGAGCAATCATCAGCACCATTGATGCAACAAAGGTAGTTGATGCGACAGTTAGCCCTGTTCTTCTCCCGAATATAAGCCCAAAGAGCATTGTTGCCCAAGCTACATATATCATGGATTCATACCCATCGCTCCAAGGCGCGTGTCCAGAGACATACCAGCGGAATCCAAGTCCGAGAGTGTGCAGTACAAATAAACCAGCAATAACGAAATAGAATACTTTTACCGATTTTTTGATTAGTTTATTGTTATAGAATATTTCTAACAAACTGAACAGGAACATAAATATACAAGCATACAAATACCATGAATACAGGTTTTTGAAGATGTCATATTTGTTGTACAAAACTTCAGCTGCAATTTTATCATCAGAGGGCATAACTTCACTACCAAACTTGTGTTGGTATGCGTTGATACTCTCTAGGAGTTTATCAGCCTCTTGATAATCTCCTGATTGAACGGCTCCTTGAAGCGTATGGAAATACAGCGGAATAATATTGCGCACATAGAGTGAGTCACCACCGGTGATATTTGATTGGTTTAGCTCTAAAAATGAAATCCATTTGTTGTTGCTGTCTCTCGGGATCGGGAACACTTTAAGAATTCCTCCACCCAAGGCTGAGCTGAGTAGCACGGCTTTTTTGTGTGCTTCGATAATGTCTTTCTGGAAGGCATTCTGAATTCGAGCCATTTGGGCATCTTCTAGGAAAGGGGAAAGTTTATAGTTGTCGTTTTCGTCAAAGAAACTCAGCAGTGAAACGTATTTTGCTCTTTCATCTACGCCTAATAGGTGTCTGATACTGTCATTTCCTCTTTTGAGGTGAATGATCGGAATTTCATTCCACAGGTTTGGGTACTGCAACATCGATAAGAACACTTGATCAGAGTTCATACCTTTATAATGGTCGCTTTTGCTTACTTTTCTAATCACTTCTGACGAGAAGGTGTTCACAGGTTTCATACGTCCGCCATCGTCTTGGATGACTAGTCTACCGAATTTTTCTGCGTGCTCTTTGTTGATTGAAAGTACGCTAATTAGCGAATCGACTTGCTGTTCGGTGATACCTAGATTAATTCTCTTGTGTTTATGTTCTTGAGCGTTGTCTTGAGCGTGTCCGTGGTCTTGAGAGAAGCCTACAAGCCCGATAAGCAGCGCGATAGCCGATAGCATTTTGGCCTTTTTATCTTTTACTTTTTTAAGCATTTTTCTTAGGTCTC
>CAZRCB010000085.1:0-8494 GCA_964598455.1 uncultured Flavobacterium sp. | reverse complement strand
AAAAAGAGGATTTCTGTCTATTTCATTGTATAAAAGAGTTGCTTTCTGGATATTTAATTGTTCCAATACTTTGATTCCGCCCATTTCTTTTATCCATCTCAAGGTGAGCAAAGAAGTGTAAATAGGCAGCACAGCAGGTGTGTTATACATACTTTCTTTGAGAATTTGTTGCCCATAGTCTAATATGTTTGGGATAGCTCTGTTCGTTTTGCCCAAGATGTCTTCTTTGACAATGATAAGCGTGACTCCAGCAGGACCAAGATTCTTTTGAGCTCCAGCATAAATTAAATCAAACTTTGAAAAGTCTAAAACTCTAGAGAAAATATCTGAACTCATATCGCAAACCATCGGCACATTGGTTTCTGGAAAAAACTGCATTTGTGTGCCATAAATCGTATTGTTGCTAGTACAGTGAAAATAATCTGCCTCTTGGGGTATAGCGTAATTAGTAGGAATATAATTATAGTTTTTGTCTTTTGAAGACGCTACAATTAGAACCTCTCCAAAATTCGCTGCTTGTTTGATGGCACCGCTTGCCCAAGTTCCGGTGTCTAAATAAGCAGCTTTGCCTTTTGTTTTCATCAAGTTGTAGGGTACTCTCAAAAACTCCATGCTTGCACCACCTTGCAAGAAAAGCACCTGATAACCTTTGTCTTCTAGGTCTAAAAGCGATAAGACTATTGCTCTAGCCTCTTCTAGCACTGCTACAAAATCAGCACTTCTGTGTGAAATCTCTAAAATGGATAACCCCAAATTATTGAAGTTCAGTATAGCCTCGGCAGTTTGCTGGATCACTCGTTGGGGTAGGATAGAAGGACCAGCGCTAAAGTTGTGTTTTTTCATAAGTTGTACTCTTAAAACTGTTTTTTATCAGCCTGTAAGTAGGGGTTTTCAAAGGATAAAATTACAAAATATTAGCACAGGACTGACCAGATGCGTATAAAATAAGATATGATACAAGCTGTCATAAAAAAAATATCTCTAATTAGTTATACATATTATTTTTGTTGTTTTAATAACGCTATTATTTCATCTTTATCTTGTAAACGCTTTTCATACTGCTCAATGAGCTTATCTGGTATAGTGACAAATTGACCAAATGTTCCTCCTTTTTGATTACTGTTATTGAAAACATTTGTTTCCTCTCCATATAATTCAGAAACTTTAGTCTCTAATGCTTTTGAAAGTCGAAGTATTTCATCAACATCAAACTTAATTTCTCCATTTTCTCTTCTACTGTATTGAGATTGACTTAGTCCTAACTCATGGGCTATAAAATCTTGAGATAGTTTTTTCTCTTCTCTTATAATTTTTACTCGTTCGTGTATTTTCATGTTTTTTTATGTAAAAGTATAAAATTATGTTTAAATCACATAAACTATGTTGAATTAACATTTCAAGACTTGTTGAATAGACGTTAATTTGCTTGATGTAAATAATATTAAATTTGAAAATTATGAGAAAAGTTATTTTGTTTTTAGCCATTGGAGCTTTGTCAGTCTCTTGTAGTAGTGATGATGGCTTCAATGAAGCAAATGGAGATGTCGTAAAGAAGTATGTGACAAAAATCACAACCTATGGTAATAATAATTCAGGAATAGGAACTGTAAATTACGATAGCAATGGTAAGGTAACATCTGTATCTGATGGTGAGCAGATTAAATATTTTACATATAATCAAAATGGGGGACTGAATAAGATTTCTGGAGGAGGTACAAGTATTTTATCAAGTGAGGTTATTAGTACAATCCATAATGCTTATGAGATTGGTGATGTCTTGCAATATGATTCAAAAGGGAATCCAACAATCCTTGAGTTATATAAGTATGATTATTGGGGTGATAGAATAATTGATACTGCTCATTTGACATATGATAATAATCCTTTTACATTTTACTATACACTAGATGCGGCTGGTATTATTGATGTTTTGAATAATACAAGGCTAAATTTTAATTATGACCCTACTACATCAACTGAGGTAATTATGGCTAAATTACTTTTACCAGTTAACAACCCTACGGGGGCTATTATTAAAAACATGAATAATATAGAAGTAGGTTCTATTTCTGTAAATTATTCATACAGTGATGATAAATACCCTACAGCTGCTTCAGTTATAATAATTGAAGAAGGATATGTGAGTAATTATTCTGTTACATATGAATATAAAAACTAAATATATATAATTTTTAAAATACTAAAAACCCCTTTTAATTTCTTAAAGAAATTGAAAGGGGTTTTTAGGTTTATAGCCTTTTTTAAAGTTTAGTAAATTCACTTAAATTCTTTTGAGTTCTAATCTCATTAACGGATTAGCATCTCCATCTTCTTCCTCTTCCTCTTCCTCTTCCTCTTCACCAAAAGTAAACACCTCTAAAATCATTTTAGTACTGCTTATTGAGACAATTTTATAATGCTTACCATATTCTGGTACATCCATAGTGATTTGCAAATCATCAGCATTTATCACCCAAGTACCCTCTTCGATAAGAACATCACAAGTTTCAGTGTGCTCATAGTCAGTAAAAGCGCCATTTGCTTTATATATCACATAATTTCTCTTCGTAGCGCAATTGTGTGCATAAGGAGTTTCAATCACTTGTCCGTTAGAGAAAACAGTATGTTTTACAGGCTCCCAAGTGCCTATAATTGATGCGGTAATGCCGTCGGCTCCTCCATTATTAGCGTCATTGTCACTACTACTGCTACTGCAAGCTGTAAAAGTTGTGGTTGCTATTACTGCGCTAAAGAATAAATAGATAATTTTTTTCATAATACTAAGTTTTTATGTTAAAGCGCTAAAATAGAGCATTAAATTTAACGAGCAAAGATTTAACGTATTGTTTTTAATGAACCATATGAATATAAGCGTTATATTTAATTCTTTGATTGTTGATATTAAGCCGTAGATAGCCTCTAACCACCTTGACTTATGAGAAAAGTAGATCAGTTTTTTGAAGAATATGCTGAGAGTCATCAAAACGCAACTAATAAAGCCATCCACTGGATATGCGTGCCGCTTATTTTTTGGTCTATTCTAGGTTTTATATCACTTATAGCCTCGGGAGGCTTTTGTGTTTCAACACGGGTCTGTATAAATTGGCCGAGTGTTATAGTGCTACTGCTTTTAACGCTATTTTATATGCGCTTATCTCTAGTGATAAGCCTATTGATGCTGGTGTTTATGTTGTCGATGAATTATCTGGCTGCTGTGGTCAATACAGTTTTTGGGAGTGAGGCTTGGCTTGTTTACCTCAGCGTTTTTATAATCACTTGGATATTTCAGTTTGTGGGGCATAAAATAGAAGGCAAGAAACCTAGTTTTATCAAAGACTTACAATTTTTGCTGATAGGACCGATATGGTTATTGCATTTTATACTGAAAAAGATAGGGATGAAGTGTTAGAGCAATTTGTCTTACAATCTCAAGGTTGAGAATTATTTTATGACAAGTTTTCTAGTAATGCTGGTGTCGCCTGATTTGATTTTAATCAGATAAACACCTGCCGAGATCGCGCTGATGTTTAATTCTCTTACAACGCTTGCTTTGAGAATTGACTTGCCGAGGATATCAAAAATCTCAACCTCTTTGCTTGAGGTAGCCGTAGTTGAGGTGATGTAAATCTTTCCGTCACTCACTGGGTTTGGATAAAAACTCAATTCTGTTTTTGGAGCAGTATTCTGTCTATCCTGACTGAAAACCACTGGGGCTGACAATAGGAATAATGCGAATAATAAATAGGTAATTGCTCTTTTCATTTCAGATTTTATACTTGATACAAACATAAGAGTTTTACTTGATTTTTCAAATACTATATCTATTTATTTTACGTTTGAAACTTACTTTATTTTTTTAGTACTTTTACCAAAAATATATACAGAATGCGATTTTTATCTTACCTCTTTGTCGGTTTTTTACTCCTCTTGGTTTCCTCTTGCAGAGAAGACTTTTATTTCGAACCAAGTAGCGGAAATCTTGAGTTTTCTAGAGATACCGTTTACCTAGACACTGTTTTTAGCAATATCGGATCGAGCACCTATACGCTAAAGGTATATAATAGAAGCAACAAGGATATTAAAATCCCTAGTATTAGACTTGGCGAAGGCGAAAACTCAAAATACAGATTGATGGTTGACGGACTTTCAGGGAAGGTGTTTGATAACATCGAATTGTTGGCAAAAGACAGCATGTTTGTTTTTATTGAAACTACTATAAATTATGGCGACTATGCCAATTCTGATACTAATTTCTTATACACTGATAAAATCGAATTTGATTCTGGAAACCGTTATCAGAAAGTTGAACTCGTAACGCTAGTGCAAGATGCTTTTTTCTTGTATCCGAAAAGAGATGAGAACGGCGTTTATGAAGGTCTGCCTATAGAAGGTTCGGACGAGAGTATCTACGGATTTGTACTCGACGAAAACGATCCGATAAACGGGAATGAACTCATCTGGACCAATCAAAAACCCTATGTGATTTATGGTTATGCTGCTGTTCCAAACGGAAAAACATTAAAAGTACAAGAAGGAGCTAAAGTGCATTTTCACGATGGTTCAGGGATAATTGTTACTCAAAATGCTTCTCTTCAAGTACAGGGAACTCTCGAGAGCCCAGCAGTTTTTGAAGGAGATCGCTTAGAGCCTTTCTTTGCAGAAGTTCCAGGACAATGGGGCACTATTTGGCTTACCAGCGGAAGTGTAAACAACACAATGAGTCACGCAATTATCAAAAACGCAGTTATAGGATTATATGTGCAAGACTCGCCTATTGACTTGGATAATGTACAGATCTATAACTCCTCAAACTTTGGGATTATGGCTCAGACTGGCGCTATCAATGGCTTTAATGTAGTTGTTAACAATGCAGGACAAAGTGCTTTAGCCTGTACTATCGGAGGGAATTATACTTTTACACACTCTACTTTTGCCAACTATTGGAACAGAAGTTATCGCTCATTGGCGACGCTTATCTTGGACAATACTTACGAAACAACCTCAGGTGCTCTTCAGTTGTATGCAAATTTTGAGAACTGTATTATCTATGGAGCCAACAGTCTAGAGCTGAGTATCAATAAATCTGAAAACGCTGTGTTTGACTATCGTTTTACGAATTCACTTATTAGATTTATTGATCAAAGTGACCGATATAAGGATAATCCGTTATATGATTTTGATAATGCCTCACTTTATCTGAATAGTATTATTGCGAAGAGTTTTAATAATAACAAGGTGGAATTTGTGAATCCGTCAAAGAATGATTTGAGGATTCTGGATACATCTGCAGCCAAAGGAATGGCAACAGCTACTTACTCAGGAACTTATGATATTTTAGGCAAT
The DNA here is from genome assembly GCA_964598455.1 of uncultured Flavobacterium sp. Lineage (GTDB taxonomy): Bacteria > Bacteroidota > Bacteroidia > Flavobacteriales > Flavobacteriaceae > Flavobacterium. The sequence continues at coordinate 3,151 of CAZRCB010000085.1, read as the reverse complement.
CCTAGAAGCGGAGCTACACAAGATATCGGAGCGTATAATTATGTGATTATAGCTGAGGATTAGTGTTTTTCTAACACAACTTTTATAGGTTGGTTTGATCGGCGTCCAAATTGAGCTACACGAGCCTCGCCCGTACAAAGAACATACATATTAAAGCTGTTAAGCGGAATAAAGGTGGTTTTATAGACTCCGCTTGGGTCTTCGATTTTGATTTTGAAGTGCTCAGCTTGAAATTCATTGTTTACAGAAATTAGATAGGAGTCTTTAGCAAAATAAAAATACCACTTGCCATTTGGGTCTTCTAATTCTACTTTTTTCCCTTTGTCATCAATCTTATAGTTTTTATAAAACTGCAATACTTCATTGGTTTTTGTCCACGAGTATTTGTTATCCGTATTCACTAAATCTATTCCTAAGAAATCAGTTAGCGTAATTTTTAGTCCGTCGATTACCTTTTCTTTACCGTCTTCTCTAGGCTCGACGACGATATAAGAGGTGAAGTCATAACCACAGTGGATTTCCTGAGAGAATCCGAGTTGGAAAGAAAGGAATATAACTAGGTAAGAGACATACTTTAACATAAATAAGATTTTTTGTCGCATTGCTGTGAAGCAAAAATAATACCCAAAGATAGGTCTAACCAACAAAAGAATCAATAATTTGTCAAAAACCAATAATCTACGCTTTCTAAAAAATGCTTTCTAACCATAAAACAACACTCTATATGTTTGTATTGTGTCAAATAAATTTACCCGAAGGATTAAAGCGAGTGAATAGAATCCGAACCAAAGAAATTTTATTATATTTGCCCAAATTTATATAGATAATTAAGCACTTTATGAATAATAACCAACCCCATAATCAGCCGCAAGAGATTGATTTAAGTAGCATACAAAGATCGATATCCTCTTTTTTTAGAAGTATTGAGAAAGCCATTTACACCACACTTCGATTTGTTTTAAGAAATATTATTCTGCTTGTAATTCTGTTGGTTATAGGGCTTGCTATCGGATATTATTTAGACAACAAAAAGTTTAGCAGCTATAAGCACGAAGTCATTGTTATTCCAAATATAGAGAATAAATCGTATCTATATAAAGCAGTCGAGAACTTTAAGTTTATGCCTAAAGACGATTCGGTGGTTTATGTGAGTGTAGAGCCACTAATTGATATAAATTATTTTGTGTCTAGAGGAGACGGACTTGAGATAGCAAAATACCTTAGCGAAAATAACATACAGATTGACCACCACAAAAAAGGCAATCAGACAGAGTTGATGTATAAATATCACCTGATTACGATTTATACTGCTGTGCCGGATACAGACGGAGCTATTGTCTCTAGTTATATTAATAGCTTGGCTACTAACGATTTTTTTGTAAAGAATCTTAAAGTTAATAATGAAGTTGTAACTTATCAACTCAGAGAATATGAGGAGTCAGTAAAGGATATCAATAGGATATTCAAAAAATTAGGTGAAGCTACACCTGTTTCTGAGATAAAAATAGGAATTGATACGCAGTCTGACGATTTACTACAAGCAAAGAAAAGTCTGATATCAGACATCAATCGTCTGAAGAACAGGCAAATCGAGGAGACAAGTGTAATTTACGAAGTATCAAGATTCTCTAATATCCAGGACAAATCAGTTCTGTTTACTTTCGGAATTCCGTTTTTGTTGATTGGAATGTTTTTGATTATAGTATGGCTAAGAAGAGTGTATGAAAAATACAAGCTAGACTAATTGAGACTTTACAGCCTCATCGTTATTTTGTCTAGAACTCATAAATTATAGCACCAAAACTTAAAAACCCTAATATGCTCATCGAAAACAACAAGTCTCCTAACGATACTGCTTTATCTAGAGGTATGCTGAAGAGAGGGTTTTCAATGATACAATCTCACTTTTCGCTGGCGGTGATTATTGGCGGAGCAGTTTGTTTTTTACTGACAAATATTATCCTCAGAGAACTTTTAGACGAACACCATTATGGCGTATATTCTATCGTAATTACCTTTCTGTCGGCGACTTTTATTTACGGACTTCTGGGCTTTGAACAGGTTTTTGTCAGGTTTTCACACCAGAAAGGAGCCTACACGATTACGACACAAAAAACCCAACTCAAGTATGGTTTGCTAATCGTTTTGCTCACTACTGTTTTGTCAGTTGTGGCGTATGAAAATTATTTTACTGATTATCTTCACATCAACATACTGTTGTTGTCAGGAGCGACCTTTAGTATGATTAGCACAATGATTTTGTTTAATATATTCAGGCTAAACCAAAATTTTGTTGCCTCTCAGTTTGTGTCAAACGGTTGGAAGATTATCATGGCACTAGTAGCCTTGTTCTTTTTTGCGTACAAGATGACTGATTTAGCTTTGTTTATAAACATAGTGCTCAGCGCAATCATAGTGATTGCTTTTATTTCTTTTGTTATTATTCTAAGCAAATTCTCTTGGGAGTTTAATGACGAATTGAGCCCTAAGAACACCCAAATAGCTTTTTTTAATTTTTTTATTGCCATCACTGCTTTTTCGATAGTCTTGTTTGCTGACCGTTTTATTATTGAGAGTAAGTTAGGTACGCGTATTTTTGGAGATTATTTCTACCTAACTACCTTGGTGCTTTCTCCCTTTTCTATTCTGCAAAACTATGTCGGCTTCAAGCAGCTTATCGAATTCAAGCAGAAGTTTACGATTACTTCGTTCAAACACTTCAACAAGAAAATCATTGTTTTTTCTTTTGGGTTGGCATTTGCGATGGTTGTTTTTATAATGACATTGTCTCGACTGAATTTTCTGAATTTTGACTTTGGGTTTTATACCACTACCATCGGGTTGCTGTTAGTCCTCGGAATTGTAAGGCTATATTCCTCGGCGGTTCTCTCAGCCTTTGAGGCTAAGACGAGTATTAAGACCCTTCAAACAGCTAATCTTATTGTGGTATCAACTACGATAATAGTAAGTATATTTGTGATTTATACCTCTTCGACACTAGATCAAATCATCAGCGGATTTATCCTGATTTGGGTTTTTAGAAGTCTGATTTATAGACAGTTATTGGTCAGACAAATAACTCGTGTTGCAAATTGATATGATAAACCTCAAAAACATATATACCTATCTTTTTTTTATAGGTTTGTTCTTC
>CAZRCB010000084.1:0-8562 GCA_964598455.1 uncultured Flavobacterium sp. | reverse complement strand
ATAGAGATTTTGAAAAAGGTTTTTATTGGATAGACCAATCTACTAAATATCCGAAAAATCCTATTGGAATGTGTTATTTAGGTTTTTTATATGGAGAAGGTATATCGGTAAAACAAGATTATTATGTAGCTGTTATGTTGATAAAAGATAGTAGATATAGTTATGAAAAAGCAAATTATTGGTTTAAGTATTATAGAGATGAAAAAGCAAATTTTGAACAAAGAATTTTTGCTCAAAAAGATAAACCACTACTTGATTACAAAACCAGCAGAAAAAATAAGTAAATACAAGTTAAACAATGCGAAAAAACATACAACATATAAAACTTGAGAAATCACAAACTCAAAACTCAAAACTCAAAACTCAAAACTTCCTCACAGCCGAAGGAATTGAAGTCAAAAAATCGTATTCCGAAAAAGATTTGGAAGAAATGGAGCATTTGGGTTTTGCAGCAGGTTTTGCCCCTAATTTAAGAGGTCCTTATTCTACGATGTATGTGAGAAGACCTTGGACAATCCGTCAATATGCAGGTTTTTCGACAGCAGAAGAAAGTAATGCTTTTTACAGGAGAAATTTAGCAGCAGGACAAAAAGGGCTTTCGGTTGCTTTTGATTTAGCTACTCACAGAGGATATGATTCAGACCACCCAAGAGTTGAAGGAGATGTCGGGAAAGCAGGTGTAGCTATCGATTCGGTGGAGGATATGAAAATCCTTTTTGACCAAATTCCGCTAGACGAAATGTCTGTTTCGATGACCATGAACGGAGCAGTTTTGCCAATTCTAGCATTTTATATCGTTGCGGCTCAAGAGCAAGGCGTAGATAAAAAACTACTTTCAGGAACCATCCAAAATGATATTCTAAAAGAGTTTATGGTTAGGAATACGTATATCTATCCTCCTACACCATCAATGAAAATCATTGCGGATATTTTTGAATATACCAGCAAGTTTATGCCAAAATACAACTCGATTTCGATCTCAGGCTATCACATTCAAGAGGCTGGCGGTACCAATGATATCGAATTGGCTTATACCTTAGCCGACGGATTGGAATACGTAAGAACAGGTCTTAAAGCAGGAATGGACATCGACACTTTTGCGCCAAGACTTTCGTTCTTCTGGGCAATAGGAATGAACCATTTTATGGAAATCGCCAAAATGAGAGCTGCTAGAATGTTATGGGCAAAACTTCTAAAACAATTCAATCCTAAAAACGACAAATCACTTATACTGCGAACCCACTGTCAGACTTCAGGTTGGAGTTTGACTGAGCAAGACCCTTTTAACAACGTTGCCAGAACAGCTATCGAAGCGATGGGAGCTGCACTTGGAGGCACACAATCCCTACATACCAACGCACTAGACGAAGCCATCGCATTACCCACTGATTTCTCTGCACGAATTGCGCGAAACACCCAAATATACATTCAAGAAGAAACTAAAATCACCAAAACAGTCGATCCTTGGGCGGGCAGTTATTACGTAGAGACACTGACTAAAGAAATTGCCGATAGAGCTTGGGAGCTTATTCAAGAAGTAGAAGAGTTAGGCGGGATGACAAAAGCCATCGAAGCTGGAATACCGAAGATGAGAATCGAGGAAGCAGCCGCTAGAAAGCAGGCTAGAATCGATAGTGGACAAGATATTATTGTAGGTGTAAACAAATACAGATTAGAGAAAGAAGATCCACTTCATATTCTAGATGTGGATAATGAGATGGTTCGCAATCAACAAATCGAGAGATTGAACCAAGTCAGAGCTAGTCGTGATACTTCTAAAGTAAAAGAATACTTGAATAAAATCACAGAGGCAGCCAAAACTGGCGAAGGAAACTTACTGGAATTAGCTATTGAAGCAGCACGACACAGAGCAACTCTAGGAGAAATAAGCGACGCTTTAGAGAGCGTTTACGGAAGGTATAAAGCACAAATTAGAAGTTTTAGCGGCGTGTATAGCAAAGAAATAAAAGACGACAAGAGTTTTGAAAAAGCAAAGCAATTAGCAGATGCATTTGCTAAACAAGAAGGAAGAAGACCTCGTATTATGATTGCCAAAATGGGGCAAGACGGACACGATAGAGGCGCAAAAGTCGTCTCTACTGGATATGCAGACGTAGGTTTTGACGTGGACATCGGACCGCTTTTCCAAACGCCACAAGAAGCAGCCAAACAGGCGGTTGAGAACGATGTTCATATCCTTGGGGTATCTTCATTGGCAGCAGGACATAAGACGCTTGTGCCTCAGGTAATCGAAGCACTAAAAAAATATGGCCGTGAAGATATTATGGTAATCGTGGGTGGTGTTATCCCGGCGCAAGATTATCAATATTTGTTTGATGCAGGAGCAGTTGCAGTTTTTGGTCCTGGTACGAAAATAGCAGAAGCAGCCATTACGATTTTAGAGATTTTGATGGAGGAATAAAAGAATTCACCTGACAGGTTTTTGAGGCCTGTCAGGTGTGATATATTGTTACTATCAAAAATTCTGTGCTACTATATAACCTCCGCTCCAAGCATTCTGGAAATTAAAGCCTCCGGTTAAGGCATCAATATTCAGGATTTCACCAACAAAATAAAGGTTCTTATGAAGTTTGCTCTCCATAGTTTTGAGGTTTACTTCTTTGAGTTCAATTCCGCCAGCGGTAACAAATTCCTCTTTGAAAGTGCTTTTGCCGTTTACAGAAAACTGGCAATTGGTAAGTTGATTCGCGAGGTTGTTTAATTTTTGCTTACTCAAATCAGCCCATTTCAGGTCATCTGAAATCTCAGCTGCTTCAATCAATTTTTCCCACAAACGAGTGGGAATGTCAAAAGCTTTTCGGTTTTTGACCAATTTTTTTGCCTCAGTTACTTTTATGGTTTTTAGCTCCGCAACACAATGCTCAAAACTGAGTGTGTCTAACCAATTGACCTCTATCGAAAACTGATAGTTCTTGTCGAATAATTCCCTAGCACCCCAGGCTGAAAGTTTGAGAATTCCTGGTCCGCTGAGCCCCCAGTGAGTGATAAGCACGGGTCCTGACTCTTGCAGTTTGGTTCCAATAATTCTCACTGAAGCTGGCATTGCCAATCCCATGAGGTCTTTGATTCTAGCATCTTTGATATTAAACGTAAAAAGAGAGGGAACAGGTGGCACAATACTATGTCCGAAGGTTTTCAGCAGCTCCCAGATTTTCGGGTTACTTCCCGCAGCAATGATAAGATGTTCACAAGAGTATTGTTGGTCTTGGGTATCGATCTCCCAGTAGTCATCTGATTTAAAAACAGATTGCAGACTTTGCGAAGTATGCACATCTATCTTTAGCTTTTGAGCAGTTTCAACAAAGCAATCAATAATGGTTTGTGACGAGTCAGTAGTCGGAAACATGCGGTTATCGTTTTCGGTTTTGAGTTTGACGTTATGCCTTTCAAACCATTGAATAGTATCTTTAGGAGAAAAAACAGAAAAAGAACCGCGGAGTTCTTTCTGACCTCTCGGATAGAATTTTACTAACTCAGGCACCTCAAAACAATTATGTGTCACATTACAGCGTCCGCCACCTGAGATACGAACCTTAGCAAGGGTTTCTTTGCCTCTTTCGAGTATAGCAATCTTAAGTTTAAAGTTTCTTTCTGCTATGTTTATTGCAGAAAAAAAGCCTGATGCTCCGCCTCCAACAATCACTATATCGTAGTGTTTCATGCTCTAATTGCTGTTTAGCTATGATTGGTTGACCACTTCCATACGTTGGTGTGGCAATTTGATGTTTTCTTTGTCAAGTGTATCTCTAATTTCTAATAACACTTCTGAGCTCATAGCAAAGAAATTAGTACGTTCTGACCATGGTCTTACATAAAATGTAGCGACATCACCCGATACTTCGGCTAAAAAAACCACTGGCGCAGGAGTGTCTAGCACCTTATCATTTTTCAATAAGATATCCATAAACATCTGGTGAATCTTGCTTAAATCATTATAAGCAGAAACAGTAATCTTGAGGTTGGCTCTACGGATATTTTCTCTAGAGTAGTTGATAATTGTTCCGTTAGAGAGAATTCCGTTAGGGATGAATACTACTTGGTTGTTATCGTTATTGATTTGAGTATTAAATATTTGAATATTTTTAACCGTCCCTGATACACCTTGAGCTTCGATATAATCACCTAGTTTAAAAGGTTTAAACATAATAATCAATAAGCCTCCAGTAAAGTTAGCAAGCGAGCCTTGAAGAGACAAACTGATTCCTAAACCGATGGCTCCTAAAACGGCTACAAACGAAGTGGTTTCGATACCTAGTTTAGAGATTACGGCAATAAACAATAACAGCTTGAGCAGCCACGAAATCATACTAGTCAAGAAGCTAGAAACCGTGGGGTCAACTTCTCTTTTTTCGATTATTTTTCTGACGAAACCTCTTAGAAATCGGATAAGTAATATACCGACTAATAAAATAACTAATGCCGATACTATCTTGACTGAAAAACTCTGAATAGCATCAAAATAGTGTTCTAAAATTAACTCAAAATTGGTTATTTCTTCTTCCATTCTATGTGTTTAATTGGTTTAAAACATCTTTAATATGTAGCAAAGGTAACCCACAAACTTGATTTTCACATATAAAGAACTGTGAAATATTGACTGTAGACTTATTCCTTAAAAAAGGCAAATGGCTTGACTTTACTGTAGCTGAGACTGTTAAGTCGGGATTGTAGCGACTATTAATTTCTTTGAGATGTGTCAAAGCTGTATCGCCACAAATAGCTATTTCTTTGTGGTTTGTACGAAGGTTCATATAGACATTCAACCAATTTGAAAAAGCACTCGGGTAATCTATATTAGGCATCACCAATTGAAGCATTCGATTACAGATATCCTGATAATACAACTGTTCAAAATAGATGGATAAAGTATATAGATTTGATGCCATAACTGAGTTTGGACTATCAATCACATTGTCTTCAATTTCGTAGTTTTCACTCACTAATGACGTATCATCAACCGAGGTATAACGGAATAATCCTCTTTGTATATCATAGAATTTATCAATGGCATAATCTGTGAGTTGTTTGGCATCGGTCAGGTATTTCTCTTCTGAAGTTACTTCATACAACCCAATCAAAGCATCAATTACAAAGGCATAATCCTCGATAAACGCATTGATTCTTGGCGTTTTGTTTTTATAGGTTCGGTAGAGGTTTCCGTTTTCTGACCAGATGTTTTGTTTGATAAAATCGATGTTTTTGATAGCCAATGCCAAGTACTTCGGGTTTCCAAAAGCCTTATAGGCTTCGATAAATCCACGGCTTGTGATGGCATTCCAAGAGGTAATTACCTTATCGTCTAAAGTTGGTTTTGGTCTGTGTTCTCTAAGCTCAAAAAGTTTTTGTTCGAAGTGTTTTTTCTTTATAATCAAATCCTCTAAAGCAATCTTATTTTCTTGTGCGATCTTCTCTAAGGGTTTTTCTTGAATCAACACATAGTTGCCATCTTCCCAATGACCAAAAGTATTAATGCTAAAAATAACCGAAAACAGCTCAAAGTCAGCCTTAAAAATAGCTTTCAATTCTTCTTTGGTCCAGACATAAAATGCTCCTTCTTCTTTTATGTTATTCTTATTCAAACTATCTGCATCAAAAGAGGCATAAAAACCACCTTGGTCAGTAAGCCAAACTCTCTCTATAAAAGCAGCGGTTTTTTCGACAACTTCTTTGTACAAAGGGTTTTTAGTGCGTTTATAAGCATTGCTATATAAGCTTAGCAGTTGTCCGTTGTCGTATAGCATTTTTTCGAAATGCGGCACATGCCATTTCATATCTACCGAATAGCGTGAGAAGCCACCGTCAATCACATCAAAAACACCTCCGTAAGCCATTTTAGTCAAAGTGAGATCGACAAACGCCAAGAGTTTCTCATCTTTTTGTTGGTGGGCATAACGCATCAACAAACGATAATTAGTAGGCATCATAAATTTAGGTACTCTTGCCATACCTCCGAACTCCAAGTCAAAACTTCGAGACCATTTTTCTATAAGTGCAGGTAAAAGGTGTGCATCCTTATCCAAGGGTTTCGCCACAAGTTCAGTAAGATTGTCTAGGGCATGTTTGAGATTCTCTGCATAATCTAACATCTTTTCAGGCGTTTCTTTCCACATTACCGCAAGTTGACCCAAGGCATTTATCCATTGGTCTTTTCGGAAATAAGTGCCACCCCAAACAGGTCTGCCACCCGGAAGTGCTACTACATTCAGTGGCCAACCACCTTGTTTGTTCATTAGTTGCACGGCACGCATATACACGGCATCAATATCGGGGCGTTCTTCTCGATCGACTTTGATATTCACAAAGTGTTTATTCATCAAACTCGCCACTTCCTTATCCTGAAAAGATTCGTGTTCCATCACGTGACACCAATGACAAGCGGCATAACCAATCGAAATAACAATCAGTTTGTTTTCTTTCTGAGCTTGTGCTAAAGAAATATCATTCCAACTCTTCCAGAAAATCGGATTAGCCTTGTGTTGTAAAAGGTACGGACTGCTTTCTTTGTGGAGTTCGTTCATTTTTTATTGTTAAATTGTTTAATCGTGTATTATATAATTGTGATTGCGTAACATCGTCAACTACTTTAGTTTTTTTTCGGTTAAACGATTCAACAACTCAACGGTTTAACAACAAAGACTTTCCGGTCATTACTTCGGGTTTTTCGATTTGCATTAAATCCAAAATGGTTGGAGCGATGTCGGCTAAAATTCCGTCTTTGATTCCGATAGTATCGTCATTTCCCACCAAAATAATCGGAACGGGATTAGTCGTATGTGCCGTATTCGGACTTCCGTCAGGATTTATCATAGTTTCGCAATTTCCGTGATCGGCGATAATAATAGTGGTATAATCATTAGCTAAAGCGGCTTCAACCACTTCTTTGACACATTGGTCAACCGCTTCACAGGCTTTGATAGCTGCTTGCATATCTCCTGTGTGCCCTACCATATCACCGTTGGCGAAGTTCAAGCACACAAAATCTGTAGCTTGGATTTGTAGTTCAGGAATAAGTGCATTTTTAAGGTCAAAAGCACTCATCTCAGGTTGCAGGTCATAGGTCGCCACTTTTGGCGAAGGGCACAAAATTCGTTTTTCTCCTTCAAAAGCTTCTTCTCGTCCTCCGGAGAAAAAGAACGTAACGTGAGGATATTTTTCGGTTTCTGCAATTCGAATTTGTGTTTTTTCGTTATTTTGTAAAATCTCTCCTAGTGTATTGTTTAGGTTGTCTTTGTCGTAAACAACTTTGATATTCTTGAACGTATCGTCATAACTGGTCATAGTTACAAAATACAAATCCATTTTACGCATATTAAATTCTAAGAAATCTTGTTGCGAAAGTGCCTCAGTCAGTTCGCGTCCTCGGTCTGTTCTGAAATTGAAAAAAATAACAACATCCTCTTCGCAAATAGTCGTCATAGATTTTAATTGCTCATCGGTTACTACAATGGGCTGGATAAATTCATCGGTTATGTCATTGTCATAGCTATTTTCGATAGATTTTATAACATCTTGCGAATGTTCTCCCAAACCATTTACGAGTAAATCGTAGGCGAGTTTTATTCTTTCCCAGCGTTTGTCTCTATCCATTGCGTAGTATCTCCCGATAACAGAAGCTAATCTAACATTGGTTTTTTGGGTATAATCTAAAATATCTTGTACAAACCCAATTCCTGATTTTGGGTCAACATCACGCCCGTCTGTGAAGGCGTGTATGAATGCCTTTTTTAGCCCGAAAGCCTCCGAAGCATCAATAAGACCTTTGAGGTGACTGATATGCGAGTGAACGCCACCGTCTGAAAGCAAACCTAAGAAATGGACGTTTTTGTTGTAATTTTTGGCGTATGTAAAAGCGTCGATAAGCGCTTGTTGTTCTTGTAAGGTTTTATTCTGAACGGCTAGATTGATTTTCACCAAGTCTTGAAACACAATTCTACCTGCTCCGAGGTTAGTGTGTCCAACTTCAGAATTGCCCATCTGTCCTTCTGGCAAACCGACGTTAAGCCCGTCAGTTCTGAGCGAGGCGTTGGGATATTTAGTATATAAACTATCTATAAATGGCGTGTTAGCATTGTCTATTGCAGAAACTTTCGGATCAGGAGATTTTCCCCATCCATCTAAGATCATTAAGATTACTTTTTTCATTTTGAGAATAATATTTTAACAAATTTACGGATTTCAACCGAAAGTATAGTTAAAGAAAATTGAGATTGTTATATTTGTCCAAATTTACGACAAGATGCCGAAACTTTTCGATTTATCGCTTAAACTCAATGGCTTTCCGCTTAAAAAGGCAAAAGAGGAATATGCTAAAATATTGGCTGTTCCGGAGGAAAAGTACGAAGAGTTTATAGAACAGAAGAAAAGAGAAATCGTGAAATTTCACTTTGATAACAATTCTTTTTATAGGGATTTGGTCGGTAATAAACTTCCTGAGAAATGGGAAGATCTACCAGTACTGACTAAGAAAAATCTACAACAACCGCTCGAAAAAAGACTTTCTAAAGGATATACGACAAAATCTGTTTTTGTGAATAAGACTTC
>CAZRCB010000083.1:0-8859 GCA_964598455.1 uncultured Flavobacterium sp. | reverse complement strand
TAATATTCACGTATTTTTTAAACAAAAAAAACCGCCTTGAATACTGACAAGGCGGTTGATATATTATTTGTTGAAATCTATTTTAGATTAGTAAATCCATTTGCTAATAGAGCCTGGACCTGTTAATACACCGTGAACATAATCAGCTTCAAGTAGGAAAAGTACGATAATATATATTATCAGGAATATAGTTGTTCCGACTATTGACCATCTTAGCGAAGCCGTTTCGCCTTCCATATGCATAAATGCCCATACGATATAGTATGCCTTAATGATAGTAAGAATAATGAATATTGAGTTCAATAGTGAAGTTCCTAGAAAGTATACGTGGTGTAATGATTCAGGTTTATAGATTCCTAAAACAACCTCTACGATAGTTAGAATTGATAGTATTGCAAAAACATACCATATTCTTTTTGTATTTGATTTGTGAGCCTGTGCTTCCATAATTTTTTTAGATAGAATATTTTATATAATTATACTAAATAGAAGAATGTAAATACGAATACCCATACTAAGTCAACAAAGTGCCAGTACAGTCCTACCTTTTCTACCATTTCGTATGAGCCTCTTCTTTCGTAAGTTCCCATTAAGATGTTATAGAATATAATAATATTCAACAAAATACCTATTGATACGTGGAATCCGTGGAATCCTGTGATAAAGAAAAATAGGTTGGCAAAAAGTTTATTTCCGTATTCGTTGCGAATATGTGAAGCGCCTTTGACTAAATATTTAGCGTCTTTGATGCGTTCGACAGAAGCTTCGTGAGTTAAAACAACTTTGTGTTTGTCTTTGTTTAATGTTGGGTGAAGAGTTTTGTCTGCTAGCTGTTCTGGCGTTGATTTATAGATAAACTCTGTTCTGATCAAAACATTAGGGTTGGCTTCTACACCAGCAATAATCTCTTCAGTTGTATATGGAACTTTTTTGCTTTCTCCAGTAAACCAAATACCCTTATTTGCTGTATGGCGAACGCGGTCTGATTCCATTGGTTTAGCGACCTCGTCAAGAGAAAGTCTCTTGCCTTCTGTATTAACAAACTGTAGAAGTGCTCCACCTTTAGTTTCTACTGCACCATAAGTTCCTGTGATGAAGTTTTTCCACTCCCAAGCTTGAGAACCGACGAAAACCAATCCTCCTAGAATTGTAAGCGCCATATAGGTAGCTACTTTGTTCTTCTTCATTTGATGTCCAGCATCTACGGCTAGTACCATCGTAACAGAGGAGAAGATAAGGATAAAGGTCATTAGCGCCACATAGAACATTGGCAAGTCTTGACCATGCAAAAACGGAAAGTGATTAAATACCTCATCTGCGATTGGCCAAATATCGATGAATTTGTATCGCATAAATCCGTAAGAAATCAAAAAACCTGTAAAAGTTAAAGAATCTGATAAGATGAAAATCCACATCATAAGCTTTCCATAGCTTACTTTTAGTGGTTCGTTACCGCCATCCCAAATGTTTTCTTTAGCTGTTGAAGTAGCTGTTGTTCCCATATTTTCGTTAAAATAAAATTTTTTTCAAATGTATATTTTTTTTCTTATTTGAAGAAATATAAAAATAAAAACAAGTACAACCACACAAAATCTAGAAAGTGCCAAAACAGTGCACTTAGCTCAATACCAAGTGGTTGAGATGAGTTATATTTTTGTTTATAATGATTATAAATTACTATCAAAAGAGATATAATCCCTGCGAATAAGTGAGCCAAGTGCATTACTACAACAATGTATAGAAACGAAGTGGTCACGCTACTCTCTGGACCAGTGAAAAAGTAGCCCGATTCGATAATTTCGTTAAATCCAACGAACTGTAAAACTATAAAAATTATTCCTAAAACTAGCGTAATCCAAAGGAATAATGTGGTTAAAGCTCTTTTGTCACTTTTTATAGACTTTACAGCCATGTGAAAGATTATGCTACTAGTGATAATGACGAAAGTGCTTAGCGTAAAAGCAGAAGGTAATTCGAAATCAGACATCCAATCAGGTCTTGATTTACTTACGATATAGGCACTGGTTAGTCCTCCGAACATCATAAACATACTGATCATCCCGATCCAAAGCATGGTTTTGTAGGTTCTAGACTTATTTTGGTATGAATTAAAAACAGTTTTATCTTCCATAATTGTTATCTAATAAATTTATCCAAAACATACACTAACTGTAATAACGTAATATAAGATACGCTTACGAGCATTAGTGTACGAGCAGTTTTTGCATCTCTTCTTTTGTAGAGTTTGAATGCATAGACAATCATCCAGATACCAAGTCCTAAGACAATAAGCGCTGAGATAGGCGTAATATAGAATCTGCCTATTAGCCCAGGTTTGAAATATCCGATCACCGGAATGAGTGAGGCTAGGACTGTCCAGAAACTATACATAATTATTTGTATTGCAGTTCCTTTGTCTTTTTTTCCGTTAGGCAACATAAAAATATCGGCCTTTTTGTAATCGTCATACAAAAACCAACCAATAGCCCAGAAATGCGGAAATTGCCAGAAAAATTGGATCATAAATAGAGTTCCCGCCTCTATGCCAAACTCGCCAGTTGCAGCTACCCATCCCAACATAAATGGAATAGCACCCGGGAAAGCACCAACAAAAACCGATAAAGGCGTCATGGTTTTCAGAGGTGTGTATACACTTACGTACAAGAATATTGAGATTGCACCAAACATCGCTGTTTTGGCGTTGATGTTGTATAAGATGACAAGGCCAATTAGGGTCAGCAGTACTCCAATGGTAAAACCAGTAGTCGTACTCATGCGTTTTGCAGCAATTGGACGATTTTTGGTGCGTTCCATTTTTAGATCGATGTCTTTTTCGATTAGTTGATTGAAGGTGTTTGAGGCGCCAACCATACAGTAACCTCCCACAGCAAGCATCACAAGACTTACCCAACTGCTAGAATTGAATTCTGTTACGCCTAGCAGATATCCTGCGATAGAGGAGATGACTACACTAACTGAAAGACGGTATTTTGTAACCTCTTTAAACTCAGAAATGATAGATTTTAGTGACAAAGTTGGATTAGTTCCACTCAAGGCTGCTTTAATTGAAATTTTGACTTGGCAAAGATAGTGCTTTGAACTTTAATGTTGAAACTTTAGCCGTAGTATTTTATAGGCATAGGAGTTAAACTATTTTAGCAGAAAGACCAGCGTCTAGGAGTGCTAAGCATTTCGGTGTAAGCTCTTCGAGTTCACCTGTTTTGACTTCGCATTTGCCAGTATAGTGCACAAGTAGCGCACATTGTTCAGCCTGAAGTGGCTCGTGGTCACATATTCTAATTAGCATTTCAATAACGTGGTCAAAGGTGTTTACCTCGTCGTTAAACAAAATAATTTGGTAAGATCTAGTTGTTTTCTCTTGCGTATAGACCTCCTCAAGTATTTTTTCTCTAGTGCTCATCTTTATTGTTTTATGTATTTTAGCGCAACCCAGTTGTCTTTTTGGAGTTGTTTCTCTAATTTTAATCCGTGGCTTTGACAGCTTTCGTCAATCACCGGAATGTCTTCGGTGTAAAAACCACTCAAAAATAATAAATCATCTTTATCTAAACAAGCCGCATAGGCGTGCATATCGTTAAGTAAGATATTTCTGTTGATATTGGCAATAATCACATCATATTTCTTGCCTTTTATGAGTGACACATCACCTTCGTAAACCGAAATCTGACTACAATTGTTGCGTTCGACATTCTCTAACGAATTAAGGTAGCACCAGTTGTCAATATCAATGGCATCGATTTGTTTAGCGCCTTTTAGCTCAGCCAATATCGCTAACACTGCCGTTCCGCAACCCATATCTAAAGCTGTTTTGTTCGCCAGGTCAGTATCCAGCAAATGCTCTAGCATCATGTATGTGGTTTGGTGATGTCCGGTGCCGAAACTCATTTTAGGTTCGATGACTATCTCGTATTTGGCATTCTTAGTTGGATGAAACGGAGCTCTGATATAGCAATCATCGCCTACTTCGATTGGAGAAAAGTTCTTTTCCCACTCTTCGTTCCAGTTTACCGTTTCAATCTTCTCGATGGTATAGCTTATCTCAAACTCTGGATGCTCGAGTATGCTAACTTCTGCCAAGATATCATCAGTGTGCAAGTTTTCTTGCACATAGGCAGACAGCCCATTTTCTGTTTCTTCGAAGCTCTCAAAAGCTGTGTCTTCGAGTTCAGAGAGTAAGATGTCACTTCCTGTTTCTTTGGGGGTGATGCTGAAATGATAAGCTATATACATATGTGGTCTATGCGATTTATTGTTATAAATTTTGAGCAAAGATACTGAATTGTTATTTATGCTGTAGCTACTCCGTTTCCTTTCCAAAGAAAATACTAGAAGTCGTCTAGCCTGTTGTGTTTTTTTCTGTGGTTAATATAGTAGGCTTGTTCTCTGCGAACTTTCTGAAGCTATCTTATTTACATCTGAGGAAGTAATAATACAACCTGAAAACACCTTAAATAATAGCTGATGAGTTTATTTCGAAAGCTATTTTAGTTTTTTGAATGCAAAGTCTGAATATTTATTTTATACTTTCTCCAGCGTAAAAGAAAATTCGGAGCCTTTTTTGAGTTCGCTTTTGACATATATCCTTTCGTTATGTGCCTCTATTATATGCTTGACTATGGCTAAGCCTAGACCAGAACCGCCTACTTTTCGATCGCCGCTTTTATCTACTCTATAAAAACGCTCAAAGAGCCTCGGAATGTGTTGTGGAGAGATGCCTTCGCCATTGTCAATGACGCGCACGATCACTTTGTTTTCTGTTAGTTCCTCGATGCTAACTTCGGTTGTGCCGTCTTGCTTTCCGTATTTAATAGTGTTTGATACAAGGTTAGTGACTACCTGCAGTACCTTTTCTTTGTCTGCATATACGTTGATAGGATTGATGTATTTCATGTCAAACATCAATATGATATTCTTTGTCGAAGCCTTCATCTCAAGTAAATCAAAGACACTTTGTACTACCTCAACCACATTAAACTCCGTGAGGTCTAGGTGTAAATCACCTGTTTCAAGCTTAGTGATCATATCTAAATCCTGAACAATATAAATTAGTCGTTCAACTCCTTTGCCTGCGCGCTCTAAATATTTTTTGCGAATAGATTTGTCATTCATTCCGCCATCCAGTAGCGTGAGCAAGTATCCTTGAACCGTAAAGAGCGGAGTTTTGAGTTCGTGTGAGATATTTCCGATATATTCTCTGCGGTATTGTTCTTGGAGCTTTAGGGTTTCGATTTCTAGCTTTTTGTCCGTAGCAAATTGTTTTACTTGCTCGCTCAGCGTTGCCATATCGGTAGTGATGGGTTTATTGATGAGTGAAGCTGAGCTTATCAAAGATACATCGTCATACAATCTTTGGATACGCCTATAGATGAAGCGCTCAACGCGGTATTGCAATACGAAAAAAGAAAAAACACCAATACCTATAAAGAAGCACAAACAAAATAACCACGAAAATTCAAAAAATACGAACAACAATCCGCTGACAAAAATCGTGGAAAAAATCGCTAAATAGAAAGATGATCGTATGGCGAATTTATAGGTTTTCTTTAGTTTCATAAGCAGAGATATTCGGAATTATAAAAATAGAAAGTTTTTTATCTGACAAGGTTAACTGAGTATTATCTTTTCACATCGAGTACGTCTCTGAGTGTATTGCCGACCATCATAAAGCTGAGTGTCAAAAGTAAGATAGCTGCTCCAGGTATGAGGGCAAGATAAGGTTTTCCTAAAATGATATCGCTATAACTCTCTTTTATCATCCCCCCCCAACTTGGTGTGGGTGGTTGTGCCCCTAAGCCTAAGAAGGATAATCCGCTTTCGACCAAAATAGCTGAGGCAAAATTGGCAGCAGAAATCACGATTATCGGAGCGGTTACACCAGGCAAGATGTGTTTGATGAGAATTCGCGCGTGTGAATAACCTAAAGCTTTTGCAGCAGTTGCGTATTGTGATTGTTTCAGGCTGATGACTTGGCCTCTAACCACACGGGCAACTTCTACCCACATAGTTAGTCCAACAGCTACAAAGACCTGCCAGAAACCTTTCCCCAAAGTTAGCGTAATAGCAATGACCAGTAGCAAAGTAGGTATTGACCAAACAATATTGATAAACCACATCACCACCGCATCTATTTTACCGCCAAAATAACCCGAAATGCCTCCAAAAAACAATCCGATAATGAGAGAGATAAAAACCGCTACAAATCCAATCGTGAGTGAAATTCGAGAACCGACAATCATTCGACTCAAATAATCTCTGCCGGATTTATCAGTGCCTAAATAAAACTTTTGGTGTTTGATATGTTTTTGAGCTAGGCTTTGAATGTTGTTTTCATTGGGAAAATCAGTCAACAGTACTTCTTTTTCAATCTTGATATCCTTATCATCTGAATACTGCGTATAGATGATTTTATTATCTAAAATCGAATATTCCTGAATAGGATAGTGGTAAAAGCGTTGTTTCTGCCCAAAGAAATATTCTGAGAAACTAAATTCTGGTGCATCTTTTATCGGGACTGATAACATCAGTACTTCGAATCCGGGTTGCTTTGATTTTATAGAGAGGTCTCCCCAATTGGCATGTTCGGTTTTGTCGGGAGCAATCAAGTAGGCAAAAAGAGCAATGAAGAGCGCAATGAGAATAAAGAGCAAGCTCAGCATTCCTACACTGTTTCTTCTGAACTTTCTGAAAGCTGTACTTTGCAGAAAAAGCCTGATGTTCTTCATATATAAATGCGTTTGGGTCTTTCTTTTGGGTAAAAACATCACTGCTGTACTTCAGGCAAAAGAAAGTAAGCAATAATATGAAATCTGTCGTTTGTGTGCAATTTATCGGACAGGAAATCTTGAAAATAAATTTAGAAGTTTCTAGTCATTGCTCTAAGTTGTTCGTTGCTTTTTAGTATGTTTGTCTAGCTCAAAAAAATATTAATATGCAGGATTTTAGCAACTCTATAGTGGACCTTCAGCGCCTACCAAAATACCAAGAAGTAATCTTTGAGAAGTTGGACCCAAAATATAAGAATGTTATCGTGATGAATCTTTCGATCATTTCATTGATTATGCTGTTTGCCTCGATGTCCACTTTTATTTCCATCTATTTTAGAAGCGAATCGCCAGTAGATTCAGGTGTGTATATCGGGCTGTTTTTGAGTGTATTAGTAGTTATTGTCCTTATGTTTTGGCTCAGCATTGTTTCGTTCAAGAAAAAGGGTTACGCCATTAGAGAAAAGGACTTGCTGTATAGGAGAGGAATTCTTGCCACAACCAAAACGATAATTCCTTTTAATAGAATACAGCATATCTCCGTTAGTGAAGGGGTGTTTTCTAGGATATATGGACTTGCCTCTGTAGAAATTTATACTGCAGGAGGCAGCAGTAGCGACCTAAGAATACCAGGTATCGAAAAAGAAAGGGCTTATCAAATCAAAGAGTTTCTGATGAAGAGTCTTACAACCGAGAAACAACAGCCAACGGCATCGCCGACTGAAATTCACCCTGAAAACAATAGTGTTGATGATGCCGCAGAATTTTGATAAACCTCAAAGACAATCCGTGATTGGGATTGTAGTTATGTTTGCCGATTCACTACAGAAGTTCGTCAGAGCAATGTGGGTGCCATTGGCTATTTTTTTATTTCGGATGAATATGAGCAAATTACTTGTTTTTTTGCTTGTTATACTTGTTGTCCTGATAGTTCTTGCGGTTATTGCATATCTCAAATACAGAAACTTCACTTTTTTCTTGGATGAAGAAAAACAGGAATTCGTAGTGCAGAGCGGTGTGTTAAGTAAGAAAAAACTCTCGATTGCGTTGGATAAAATCCAACAAGTAAACATCAATCAGAATGTCATCCAAAAATTAATTGGAGTTTATAGTCTTGATATCGATACGGCGGGGAGCAAAGACAAAGAGGTCAGTATTAAAGCCATTGACCATCAATCGGCTCAGATTCTAAAGGCGAAATTATTAGAAAGAGAAAACCTCAATCAAGAAGCCAGCTTAACTGCTGAGGTAATAGAAGAAACTCAACAGCCACTTGTAAGCGTCGGTCTGTTATCTTTATTAAAACTAGGCTTAACCTCAAATTACGGCAAGAGCCTAGCGGTGTTGATTGCCTTTTTCTTCACGATTTTTGACAACCTAAAAAACTTCTTTCAAGATGAAGTACTCACCGAAGAACAAATTCAAGAGTATATCGTCGAGACCACTTTTCTGACGATGCTCTTTGTTTTTGGTATATTGTTTTTACTAACCTTTATTGTGAACCTGATTCGGACGCTTATTAAATATTATGATTTTAGCATTTTCAAAGAGCGTACATCATTATTTATTTCGTATGGTTTTTTTGCAAAGAAGAACACGCTGCTCAACCCGAAAAAAGCACAGATTGTATCCTATAGTCAGAACTTTTTTCAGAAGAAACTTAATGTGCGGAGTCTTAGAATCAGGCAAGCATCGTCTGAATCTTCCGGACAAGACAAGAAATCTAAGAGCGCATCTTTTATAGTCATACCGGGTGTGAATACGGCTGAAAAAGAGCAAATCTTGAATATGATTTTTGATAAAGCTATCGCAAAAGGAGAAGTGCTAAAACCAAATTTCAGATATGTTTTCAAAAGAGTTTCCCTCAGTATTTTGTTGCCAGTGGGGATATTTCTGGTTGCTGGGCTTTTTATAAACAAAGAATTACAAGCCTTTTTCCCGCTTATCGGAGTGTATGTATTGATGCTAAGTATTTTTATTTACTTCGAATTCAAGCATTACAAACTCTTTGTCAATTCTAATTTTATCATCAAAAGAGAAGGAGCTTGGGATATTGAGCACAAGATTATCGAGCCAT
>CAZRCB010000082.1:0-8933 GCA_964598455.1 uncultured Flavobacterium sp. | reverse complement strand
ATGGACTAATCCTGTAAATAAGATTGGCTTTAGACCACTGCTGCGAAAATTTACGCCTAGATATTATATCGTATACGCCGAAAAACAACGCTAAATGAGATATTACGTCGTAATTCCAGTATATAACGAACAGGAGAATATCCGCAAAACACTAGATTCGATTCTAAAGCAAAGGCTATTGCCTCAAAAAGTAGTGGTTGTGGACGATAATTCTACAGACAAAACAACTGAGATTATCAAGGAATATGCAGTAAAACATGATTTTATTGAGCTAGTCTATAACCCGTCTGAAGCCATTCACCTTCCAGGATCTAAAGTTATAAAGGCATTCAACAAAGGCTTGGCAACTTTAGACGATAACTATGATTTCATCGTAAAGTTAGATGGAGATTTGATCTTGCCTGAAAATTACTTTGAACAAATTACTGCGTTATTTCAAGCTAACCCAAAAGTAGGAATGGCAGGAGGTAGAGCTTATATCGAGAAAAATAATCAGTGGATTCTAGAGAGCCTCACCGATGACGACCACATTAGAGGTGCCTTTAAATCCTATCGGAAAGAATGCTTTTTAGAAATCGGTAAACTCAAAACAGACATGGGTTGGGATACGGTGGATGAGCTTTTGGCGAGGTATTATAACTGGCAAGTTGTAGTTGACAAATCACTTCAAGTAAAACACCTTAAACCTACAGGTAATCTGTATGATAGAAAATCCAGATACAATCAAGGAGAAGCTTTTTACAGACTTGGATATGGAGTACTAATTACAGTATTGGCTTCAATAAAATTAGCCCTAAAAAAAGGAAAACTACTGTTATTTATCGATTATATATACGGGTATTACAAGGCAAAAAAAGCACGAAAACCACTTTTGGTTACAGCCAACCAAGCTAAATTTATCAGAAATTACAGGTGGAAGAAAATCAAAACTAAACTCAGATTCTCTAAAGCGTAAACAGTTTATAAGGCTGGTTAGTTTGTCTGATGATATTCTCAGTTCGCTCTACATCAGTATCAGAAATAAAAATCTGTCCGAAGGTGTTCTGGTTGACCAAATCAATGATTTTACCCACTCTAATTTTGTCTAACTTGTCAAAGATATCATCAAAAAGCAAAAGTGGTTGTACGTTGTTCTGTTGTTTTACGAACTCAAATTGTGCGAGTTTAAGAGCGATCAGAAATGACTTTTGCTGTCCTTGAGAACCAAATTTTTTAATAGGATAGCCCTCAATCTCAAATGACAAGTCGTCTTTGTGAATTCCCACGGACGTGTACTGAACAGCTCTGTCTTTTTGGATACTCTCCTGCAGCAATGTGAGTAGGTCACTCTCAGAAAGCTGACTTTGATAAACTAAGCTCACTTGCTCTGCATTGCCAGAGATCATCGAATGGTATTTGCTGAAAATAGGAGTGAAGTCCGTTAGAAATGCTGCACGTGTTTTATGCAAAAAACTCCCTAATCCGTTTAGTTGTTCATCATACACACTAAGGGTTTCTTTGTCAAAAACTCCGTTGGCATGGAAATATTTGAGCAGTGCATTTCGCTGTGATAAAACGCGTTGGTACTTGATAAGTTGGTTGAGATAATTCACATCTAGTTGTGAGATAATCTGGTCTAGAAACTTACGTCTGACCTCACTGCCTTCAGAAATTAAATCGCTGTCAGAAGGAGAGATGATGACAAGCGGAATGAAGCCTATATGTTCAGAGAATTTGTCATATATCTTTCCGTTTTTTTTGAGTATCTTTTTCTGTCCTTTCTTTAGGCTACAAACCACCTGATGAGTGCGGTCATCTTTGAGAAATTCGCCTTCAATCACAAAAAAATCTTGGTCGTGTTTTATGTTCTGAATTCCGATAGAGTTGAAGTAGCTTTTGCCGTAAGCCAAGTGATAAATACTGTCGAGAATATTTGTTTTGCCAATCCCGTTAAGACCAATGAAACAGTTGATTTTTGCATCAAATTCAAAACTGATTTCAGAAAAGTTCTTATAATTGAGTAGGTTGAGTTTTTGTAATTGCATAAGGCAAATTTAAGCATTATCAGTATCAATATCAATGCTATCTCAAAAACGAGAGAAATATTTTGGCCATAGGCGACATCATATTTTCGAAGTCGTAAAGTACTGTTAATTCTCTCATATAATTTTTCTGAAATCACCCCGATAATTTGTGGACTCATAGGTTAGTTGTTACTTTTGTTAAAGCTAAAATAGCACTTAAAAAAGAATCAGTTTTATTTTGAGCATTTATACATAGTTTTAGTAGCTTTACTTTTCAGTGTGGTTAAATAAATTTAGCAGCTTTTAATTTATAGATATGGTACCAAAAGAAAAAATCTGGAACAAAAACTTTATCATTGCTTGTATTGCCAATTTTCTAGTCGCTTGTTCATTCAATCTTTTGATGCCTACTATTCCGATATTTCTATCTGAGGAGTTGGGAATTGAAGCATCACAAATCGGCATTGTGCTTTCTTCTTATGCTATTGCACTTCTTGTCATTAGGCCATTTTGTGGTTATTGGGTAGATGTCTATAAGCGTAAACCCTTGTTTTTGTTTGGGTTAATTTGTTTTATATTTATATACATCGGTTATTATTTTGTAGCTTTTTCTATTTTATATTTTGTGGTATTGCGCTTTATCCACGGACTTTTTTGGGCACTAACAACAGTATCGTCTAATACGGTAGCAATTGACCTCATTCCAGCTTCCCGACGTGCAGAAGGAATTGGGTACTTTGGGGTAAATATCAATATTGCAATGGCTATTGCGCCTTTTATTGCTATAAAAATTTATGAGAGTTATGACTTTTATGCCTTAGTAACAGCATCGCTTATTATGGGAGCGCTTTCTGTAATTGCCGTTGCCTTTATCAAGGTTCCGACAAGGGTAAAATTAGATGAGATACAACCTATGTCACTCGACAGGTTTATGCTCGTCAAGGGAATTCCCATTTTTTTCAACCAACTTTTCATCACTTTTGGTTGGGGAACTTTGATTGCCTTTGCAGTACTCTATGGAAAACAAACAGGGGTTTCTAATCCGGGAATTTTCTTTTTATTCCTAGCCATAGGATTGATTCTGTCTAGGGTAACCTCAGGCAAGTTTGTGGACAGAGGATATATTCATCAAGTGATGGCAACGGCGCTTTCAGTCATTATCATCGGGTTTATCAGCTTTGCATTGGTTCACTCTATAGTTGCCTTTTGTATCTCTGCCTTTTTGATAGGTTTAGGCTACGGAACGCTTTTTCCTGCCTTACAAACTATTTATATAAATATGGCACCTCATTCTAAAAGAGGAACAGCCAATTCGACGTACCTGACTGGTTTTGACCTTGGAATAGGTATAGGAATGATGTTTGGGGCTTACTTAGGAGATAAATATAGCTTTTCGACTATGTATCTCATCACGGCAAGTCTTTGCAGTGTAGGACTAGTTATTTATTGGGTAAATTCAAGAGGTGTTTTTGAGAGAAATAGAATCAGATAATAAAACCATATTATTGACCTCTATAGAACAACACTGTTCCGATAGTTTTGACAATAATATTGAGGTCTAACAAAATACCTCTGTGTTTGATATAAAACAAATCATATTTTAGCTTTTCTACACTGTCCTCAATTGAATCTCCGTAGCTATAGTTAATTTGTGCCCAACCTGTAAGTCCTGGTTTGATGACATGTCTTGTAGGATAGAACGAAACCACTTCTGTTATTTGTTCAACAAAAAATGCGCGTTCAGGTCGCGGACCGATGATAGACATATCTCCTTTGAGTACGTTGATTAGTTGAGGCAGCTCATCAATCCTAGTTTTTCTTAAAAACTTCCCGAAAGGAGTGATCCGAACATCATTTTTTTGCGCAAACATAGCACCATCTTTCTCCGCATCTTTAACCATCGTACGAAATTTGATGATATTAAAAGGCTTTCCGTTTTTGCCTATTCGCTCTTGTATGTAGAACAAATCTCCTTTATTACCGATAAGATTCCCTATAATTACGAAAGGAAGCGCAAAAACAATACTGATAATCAACCCTATGACAGAGGCTATAATTTCAACCACTCGAAGGCTGTATTGATAAAGTCTATTGCTATTGCTTCTGTTCAGCGGAAAGTGTCTATAAAAATCATTTTCGATAAGGTCAACAGGAATCTTATGAGAAATACTCTCGCAAGCATATAAATAATCTTTAGTAGATATACCATTTTCCATCAATTCTAAGAGGTCAAAATGTATCGACTTGATATTTACATTTGGAGCTACGATGACTTCATATATACCATTCGAAAAGATAAAGTCAAATAATCCTGTGGGTTGAGCCTCATTTAAATCACCATTCTTTACGCATTTATTATTATCGTTCCTTGGGTCTAGATAACCAATAATTTTGAAATGCGGATCTGACTTTTCTAGCGGACAAGCAAGCTGTTCAAAGTCTTCTGCATTACAGATGAGTAATGATTTCTTGACAAATCTATGTGTAGCAAAAAACTTAAGATAAAACCATCTCCAAAGCAATAATGAGAACAGTAAGGCTATATAAAAATAAATAATCTGGATTCTATTTTGAGGTAATGAAGGCGTGAAGATAGGAGTCAACAAAAAGAGAATCACTGTAGAGGTAGCCGTCAGGAAAACGCTCTTGGTAATCTGAAATGAATTTGTGGTAGTAGGCAAATGATACATACTGAATATAGTTCCGAAAATGGAGATATAAACAGATAAAACAATTACCCAATAATAATTTGTGGTGTCAAAATTGACGTATTCAAGCCTAAAAAATGATTCTGTAAAATATATACCCGCCAAAACAACAATCAAATCAATGATGCGCAAGAATACCTTACGTTCTGAAATTTCAAAATAAATCTTTCGGGGCTTATTCGTTGGCATAGATGATGTTTTGGCTAAAAATAAATTCGGCGCAATTTAACAAAAATTTACTAATTAAATGTCATATACTTCTAAAATATAAACTACTAATACAATAAAATTAATCTAGAACAGGTTACCCTGCGTGTCTAGCTTGATTCTGCCTAAATGTTTGTAGGCTTTTTCAGTTGCCTCTCTGCCTCTAGGGGTTCGCATCAAAAAACCTTCTTGAATCAGAAAAGGCTCATAAACCTCTTCGATAGTTTCAGCATTATCAGATACAGCGGTAGCTAGTGTTGATATACCCACCGGACCTCCTTTGAATTTATCGATGATAGTAGTCAAAATCTTATTATCCATTTCGTCAAGTCCGTAAGCATCAACATTGAGTGCTTTTAATGCAAATTGGGCGATTTTGATGTCTATATTTCCGTTTCCTTTGATTTGTGCAAAATCTCTCACCCTTCTGAGTAAGGCATTCGCAATTCTAGGAGTTCCACGGCTTCTACCTGCGATTTCAATAGCCGCTTCCATAGTAATTGGCATTTTTAAGATCGAGGCACTTCGTTCAATAATAGTGCTTAAAAGTTCTGTATCATAGTACTTCAACCTAGATTGAATACCAAATCTAGCACGCATCGGAGCTGTCAGAAGACCAGAACGTGTTGTGGCACCTACAAGTGTAAAAGGATTTAAGTTAATCTGCACCGAACGCGCATTAGGTCCTGACTCGATCATAATATCAATCTTGAAATCCTCCATTGCCGAATATAAATATTCTTCAACTATTGGGCTAAGCCTATGGATTTCATCTATAAACAAGATGTCTCTTTCGTCTAAATTCGTAAGCAGTCCGGCTAAATCTCCTGGTTTGTCTAAAACGGGACCAGAAGTAATTTTAATTCCTACGCCAAGTTCATTTGCTAATATATTGGCTAACGTAGTTTTCCCTAATCCTGGAGGGCCGTGAAATAGCGTGTGATCAAGCGCTTCATCCCTCATTTTGGCTGCTTGTACAAATACCTGAAGGTTTTCGAGTATTTGTTCTTGACCAGCAAAGTCGTTAAACGAGAGCGGGCGTAATTTTTTTTCTACATCGACCTCTTCAGGGGTAAAATTTATATTTGTCGGATCCAAATGCTCGTTCATAATGTAAAGGTAAATTTTTTTGTAATAGGAATTTGATTTAATAAATCATTTTTTCAATTTATAATGATTCATTAATATGTTTTCATAGACTTTATCAGGTAGTATTCTCTTGAGTAGGATAGAGAATTTTTGTAAAAAAGAACCTACTTTATAATGTACTTTTGGCCGCGGGGTGTTTATCACCTTATATACTGCCTTTGCCATTTCTAGCGGATTATTTCCTGCGTCGACATGGCTGTCCATTAGGTTTAAAGTCTCTTTGTAGGCTTTGTGATATGCGGAATCCTCAAGAAGAGGAGCGTGATAGCGCCCTTGAGCGATATTGGTTGCAAAATCCCCTGGAGCGATGTTCGTAACCTCTATACCAAAAGGTTTTACCTCCATTCTAAGCGCTTCGGTTGTTAGTTCAAGAGCTCCTTTAGAAGCTGAATAGATGCTTCTGAAGGGCAGTCCCATATAGCCAGCGATAGAGGTTATATTGATAATTAGCCCTGCCCCTTGTTGACGCATATGAGGCAAAACAGCCTTGATGAGCTCAATAGGTCCAAATAGGTTTGTGTCAAAGTTGCGTTTCATCTCTGCCGTAGGCATCTCTTCTAAAGCGCCTGTGATACCTATTCCGGCATTATTTATCAGTACATTGATTCTGCCTTCTCGGTGTATCACTTCCTCAACTGCACGCTGTATAGAAGCGGTGTCAGTTACCTCAAGCTTGATCAATTGAATTTTAGATTCTGGATTTCGCTCCGGATTTCGGCTTGTTCCGTACACAATGAAGTGCTTTTGTTGCAAGAATTCGGCTATTGCCTTTCCGATACCCGAAGATGCTCCGGTGATGAGGACTACTTTTTGAGCCATAACTAATTCGTTAGTTAGAAATATTCTTTTTAAGACAAATTACAAAAAAACCTGTAAACTCCAAATTCACAGGTTTTTATACAGTTTAATATACTCTTGATTATTTATTCATATTTTGCATTTCATACATAAAAGTATCTAAATCAACTGATTTATCAACCAAACAAAGTGCTTTATCTACGATATACTCTACGTTAGAAGGGGTGAAGCCTAAGGCTAATGCAAATCTCGTGAGTACATCTGTTTGTTTTTCGCCCAATTCATTATCTAGCCTAACCATTCGCGCCAAGTCAAACAAACGTTCTAATCTATGGGTATAAAGGTATGGAGGATTGATCGGGAACTTTAAGGGATCTGCTAAAATCGCAGTATACTCTTGCTCATTGATTTCAAGTTCTTTAGCTAATTTGTCTAAGAATAGCCTCTCTTTGTCACTTATTTGTCCGTCGGACAAAGCAACTCGGACAATAGCTGAAAAGTGTCCTTTATTTCTGGTTTTGAAACCACTATCAAATAACTCTGAAAATGACATAGTAAAAAGTTTTTTTGGTTGGACAAATATAAGTTTTTTATTACTTATAGTCTAATAAAAAATCCTCCAAAACGGAGGATTTTGAGGTGTATTTTAGATTGCTTTTGACTTCTTATTAAAGTACATGTCTCTAAAGCTCTCATTTTTATATTTATCAGTTTTTCTAAAAAGCACATCTGGTGTTACTTGATGTGGCTCTTCGAATCCGCAGGCGCCAATAAACTCAGCAACGGCTTTCATCGTATTTCTATGGAAGTTGGCAACTCTGACGCTTTTATCTGTGATATCAAGTCCTTTGTAGAGTTTTGCATCTTGAGTTGCAATTCCTACTGGACATTTTCCGCTATCGCATTGCAAGGCTTGGATACAACCTAGAGCAAACATCATTCCTCTGGCGCTATAACAAGCATCAGCTCCGAAAGCCATTGCTTTTGCAATATCAAAAGAGGTGATGATTTTACCCGAACAAAGGATTTTTATTTCATCTCTAAGTCCATGTTTCTTTAATAATGAAGTTACATACACCAAAGCATCCGCCACAGGCATTCCGATATAATCAATAAACTCCATCGGAGCAGCTCCTGTTCCTCCTTCCGCACCATCAAGGGTAATGAAGTCAGGTGTGATTCCAGTAGCTAACATGGCGTCAATTATCTCTTCGAACTCATCTTTTCTACCGATACAGAGTTTAAATCCAACAGGTTTTCCTCCGGATAAATCTCTAAGCCTTTTGATGAAGTAAATCAACTCAGTGGCATTTGAGAAAGCTGAGTGAGCAGAAGGAGAGTGCACGTCTGTATATGGGTCAATACTTCTAATTCTAGCAATCTCTGGAGTATTTTTCTTTGCAGGTAGTAATCCTCCGTGCCCTGGCTTAGCTCCTTGAGAAAGCTTTAGTTCGATCATTTTAACTTCTGGATAAAGCGCTCTTTCTGCATACAATTCGTTGCTGAAAAATCCGTTTTTATCTCTACATCCAAAATAACCAGTACCAATTTGCCAAATCAAATCTCCACCTTGTCTGTGATAATCGCTGATACCACCTTCACCTGTATTATGAGCAAAACCGCCCATTTTAGCTCCTTTGTTGAGTGAAGTAATTGCAGTTTTGCTAAGTGCTCCATAACTCATAGCGCTGATGTTCAGCAAACTAAGGCTATATGGGTGTTTGCAGTCTTTACCGCCTACAAGTGTTCTGAAAGTCTCAGGATTTGCTTTTTTGGGATAGATGGAGTGAGCTGCCCATTCGTAACCTACTCTAGTAGGCTCATCCTGCATCCCGAAAGCAACGGTTTCTTTTTGGTTTTTTGCACGCTGATACACAATCGAACGCTGTCTTCTGTTGAAGGGCTTACCGTCTGTTTCGCCTTCAAAGAAATACTGACGAAATTCTGGTCTAACCGCCTCAAACATATATCTGAATCGTGCTAAAAATGGGTAGTTTTTGCGTAGGGTGTGTTTGGTCTGTATCGAATCAAACAAAATCAATTCCAATAAAAATACAGGAAGAATTAA
>CAZRCB010000081.1:0-9116 GCA_964598455.1 uncultured Flavobacterium sp. | reverse complement strand
GCTGTGGAATGGTGAAAGTCAGATGACTGGTGACTTAATGCTGTTGCTATCTAACAAAGAAACCCAAAAACTCGATTCGCTAAAGGTCCTAAACAACGTATTCATCGTCGAAAGAGATACAATCGGTACAGGATACAACCAAACAAAAGGTCAAAATCTGTATGGTAGATTCGAAGATGGCAAATTGGCCGAGATTGATATTATAAAGAATGCAGAGATGATATATTATGTCTATACTGACGGAGAACTCTACGGCATCGACAAAAATATCAGTAGTAAAATCAATATTACTTTTAAAGATAACGAAATTGAAACCGTTAGTTTTGAAACAAATCCAAACGGAGAGACATACCCGGAGAGTGAACTTCCAGAAAATGCTCGCAAATTAAGAGGCTTTATTTGGCGTGGAAATGAACGCATACTTTCCAAAGAAGATGTTGTTGTCAGGGAATAGTCTTCTAACATAAACAACTAAAGTATTATTTTTATTTGTGCTAATCTTCTATATCAAAAAATGTCTTCAAAAAATTGTTTCTACTTATTACTCCTCATTTTGCTACTCAGTAGTGGAATTGGGCTTGCACAAGTAAAAACAAAACAGATTACAAAGGACACTATAAGCAGTAAGCAAGAAAAAGGTCTACTAAAGCTAGAGGATAGTGCTGAAAAAAAAGGAGGCCTAAGACTAGAGCTGCATAAGCTTATCTTCAGGCCAATTAAAAAAGTCCGTAGCTATAAACCGACAACGGTTACAGAGGTTTCGTATAAAAAATACGAAGGTAAAATCATCCGAAAGATAAATATCACCACACTCGATCCTTTTGGCTTTTCTATAAGCGACACAACAGCAGTAGCTGAGAATTGGGGTGAGAAATTTGGTAACTCAATACATATAAAATCTAGAGAAAGTACGATTCGGAATTTATTGTTGTTTAATCCTAATGACCCTCTCGATTCACTTGTTGTCAAAGAATCCGAACGTCTTGTCAGAGGTCAGCGTTATATCAGGAAAGTACTGTTAGAACCTGTTGCTATCTCAGCAAATTCGGACTCGGTTGACATAAACATTCGCGTACTCGACTCTTGGAGTATCACCTTAAACGGGAGCGTAACCTCTTCGGATATAGAAACTGAAATTTCTGAGCGAAACTTCTTGGGTTTAGGTCATACTTTTGATAATAACATACAGAAGAATTTTTCAGATAATCGCAGTGCTTACGGGGCTCAATATATTATTCCCAACATCAAAAACACCCACATAAACACAGTCATTAGATATGACATTAACCTTAATAATGACTATATAAAAAGCTTTGAAATCGGCAGAGGTTTCTTCTCTCCGTTGACTAAATGGGCTGGAGGAATTTATCTTGACGAGCACTTCCTAAAAGATTCGCTGCCTAATGCTTATAATGACTTTCGAATGCAGCATTTTAAAACCAGAAATCACGAATATTGGTTAGGTCGCTCATTCAGGCTATCAAAAGGAACGTCAGAAGAAGACAGAACTCAGAATCTCATTACTACATTAGGTTTTTACAATAAGATTTATACAGAGCACCCTACTTCCGAATATGACAAGACTAATTATTTTTCGAATCACAGCATTTATTTGGCTAGTATAGGTGTTGCCTCCAGACAGTTTATCCAAGACAGGTATCTTTTTGAATACGACCGAATTGAAGATGTCGCTATTGGCCGTACATACTCTATCACAGGTGGATTCCGACAAAAAAACAACAGAGAAGACCTCTATTTAGCTGCTAAATATTCAGTAGGAAACTACCATAAATTTGGATTCATCGGAACAGACATAGAAGTAGGATCCTTTTTCGATGAAGGAAAAACTTATCAAGGCGCCCTAAAGTTCAGTGTAATATATTTCACTAGACTCCATCAAAATGGAGACTGGTACTTCAGGCAATTCATTCAGCCCGAACTAGTCATAGGATTCAATAGAGACCCAAACATAAAAGATCAATTATACCTAGAGGGAACTAACGGAATTCATGGTTTTACTAATAAGATTATGGGAACAAAAAAAGCGGTTATTTCATTCCAAACACAATCGTATGCGCCTGGAGTTTGGTATGGGTTTCGTTTTAGTCCATTCTTCAACTTTACGGCCGGTATGCTAGGGGACCAAGACAATACATTTTTACAGGACAGATTATATACAAAATTTGGATTAGGCGTACTAATCAGCAATGACTTCTTGATTTTCAATCAATTTCAGATATCATTCGCTTATTATCCAAGCATCCCTTTTGAAGGCACTAACCTAATGCGGACAAATACCTTTAGGAACGATGATATGCATCTGCAGAATTTTAGTATCGAACAGCCTGATATCATAAGATTTGAGTAAGTCAATTTGCCTAAAACACAGCTTAACTTGCTATTCCTTTTTTTGGAATACCTTATTTTTCTACATTTGCAAAAAATAACACATATCAACTCACTATGCTAATCATCGGAATTGCAGGTGGAACAGGAAGCGGAAAAACTACTGTTGTACACCAAATTATGAATGAACTTCCCAGTACCGGGGTCGGAATCATCTCACAAGACTCTTACTACAAAGAGAACTCAAACTTAAGTTATGTAGAACGCAGCAAGATAAACTTTGATCATCCAAGGGCTATAGATTTTGAACTACTTGTATCACATCTAAAGGAGCTAAAAGAAGGAAAGGCCATAGAACAACCTGTGTATTCATTCGTTACTCATAACCGCACTAGTGATGTAATCCTTACACATCCTCGAAAAGTAATGATCGTTGAGGGAATTCTAATCTTGACCAATCCTGAACTTCGCGATATGTTTGATGTCAAAATATTTGTTCACGCTGATTCTGACGAGCGACTTATAAGACGTTTAAAGAGAGATATTTCAGAGCGCGGTAGAGATATGGAAGAAGTGCTTTCGCGCTACCAAAACACCCTTAAACCGATGCACGAACAGTTTATCGAGCCTACCAAAGCTTACGCTGACATTATTATACCAAACGACAAGTACAATACCGTAGCCATCGATGTAGTTAGAGCTGTAATCACTCAAAAAATAGACAATAGGCTACAATAAACTAAACATTTTAAATCAGCGATAAATAAGTAAGCCTTTCAGAATTTGACTTCTGAAAGGCTTACTTTTTATAAATTGACTAGTCTGTTAGTACTTTCTGTTTATGTATATCCAGTTACTAATCTTCTCACCATTATTTTTATGGATAACATAGAAATAAGTGCCGTCTGGAAGTTCATTTCCTTTGTTGTCTAAACCAGTCCATTCATTGACATAGTTTGACTTAGAATACACTTCTAAACCATAGCGATTAAAGATCTTAAGCTCCTGAACCCCCATACCAGTAAGGTCAAAGCTATTATTAGCAGTGTCTCCATTAGGAGAAATACCTTTTTGAATCATACAGATAGTAGAAGTCACTAAGAATTGTGCCGAACTTTCGCATCCATCATTTACGAAAACAGATACGTTAATTCCTCCTTGAGGTATGTCTGCACCGTTTAGATAAGCAGTTATATTAACCTCAAAGTCATAACCAACATCAACACCATTGATCACCCAAGTGTAGTCAACTGCATCTGGATCAAATGAACCATCTACAGGGCTTGCTTTCAACCAATAGTTATTATTTCTACATTCATCTATTACAGCTATGATAAACTCTCCTTGAATAGCTATTGTTGCTTGGCTAGAACCACCTTCGTTACAAGTTGTACTATCTGCTGCAACCGTGTAAGTTACAGTATAAACTCCTGGAGTACTTGCTGAAGCATTTACAACACCTGTCATAGGGTTGATATTCAGACCATTGGTAGAACTATACACGCCTCCTTCAAAGAAGTTGTTAGCTTTTATTGGGTCTATATCTCCGTCAGTATGACAGAACATTCCCATACCATAATCAAATCCTGTTACTGGAACTAGAGTCTCTGTAAAGACAATTGTAGCAGTATAGCTCCCTGCGCCAACACAAGTGTCAGGGTTTGTAGTTACGGTATATGTAACTTGGTGAGATCCGAGGGTCGCTGTGGTTATGTCAATTTCACCAGTTTGGGGATCTACTCCGATAGTAGGAGAGCTAAACAAACCGCCTGGAGTAAGACCTGCCGAAACCACCTGAGGATTTACTGTTGCATTTACACAAGATTCAGCATAGCTAAAGTCTAATGTCGGATTTACAAGATCAGTTACCTCTATATCAAAAGTTGAAGTTCCACCGTTATTACATCCATTGGCAGCTAGTTCATAGGTGATTGTATAAACACCTACAGCGCTCATTGTTAAATCAACCGCACCCGTTTGCGCATTAATAGTTAATCCAGTTGGCGAGGCTGTAAATGTACCTCCGCTGGCAAAATCAGTAGCTAAAGTAATAACTGGATCTGCTCCAGCAATACAATAAGTAGTATTGTCATAAGTAAAGTCTGTAACAACATCCTGATTATCAGTAACAATTAGTTGGAAGGTCAAAATAGCTTTACAACCAGTTTGCGTATTGTGAATTACTGTATAAATAGTTTGTGGGTTTGAAATGTTGGTATAACTCTCCGGGTTAGGGATTTGATTTATCTCAGCCTCGGCATCTTCCATTGTAGGATAGAAAGTCCCGTTATAGATCGACATATCGTATCCATCAAGTATGATCGGGATGTTTACGGTCATATCAAATACTGCTGTGTCTCCAGCTGAACAGTCAAACAAATCTATCGGATCACTTAAAACTTCTTGCATATCCTCATAAAATTCAATAACAATTGAATCTGTAGCAGGACATGTAGATCCCGTAACAGTAACCTCTATCGAATATGTCCCTGAATCAGTCACAATGAGGTTAGGTGAGTTTGCACCGTCAATGACAACTCCGTTGTGATACCAAACGATATCCACTCCGTCAGGGTCAACACCACTTTCTATTAAGTATTCTTCACCCACACAAAGTGCGTTGTTTGTATCTACTAAAAGGTCAGCCCCTAAGTCAATTTGACCTAGGTCAAAACTACCTCCTAATAAGAACACTGCTGAATCCCAAGAAGTATCTAGGTAATCAGCAATAGCTAGCTTAATGTGGTATGTATTCCCAGGAATCACTGTTGATGACGCCGTAAGCGGAACTGTTTGTCCTCTAAAGTTGATTGCAGCTGATTGTGATGCTGCATCCGTCCCGTTAAAATAGGTCCCAAAATACTGAGGGTTTTGTGAGTTACAACCTCCATTATATGCACTATCTCTAATTGTTGTAACCGATATTGGGATATTAGTATTCGGCACGACGGCTAAGTTAGTGGTTATATTAGTAGTTAAATCTGTCAAGAAGAATCCGAATACATCGGCAAACGAACACTGGAAAGTTCCGTATTCCTCTGAGGCAAAAATAAAGTCAAAGCTCATCGAATCCGTAAGAGCCACAAAATCAAACTCTAAAACTGTTGCATTATTTAATGATCCTGTCAAACCATTCGACGCTAATAAAGCTGCTAAAGTTGAATCACCAGGCCAGTCATAGTTTCCGTTTGATTGTGTTCCGCTTCCTTTAGGTCCAGGAGAAGCCATTGCACTTCCGGTAGAAAGCACTATTCCGTCTTGGAAAGGGAAGTTAGAACCATTCTTTTCGAAATAGCCTAAACCATTGGTAGAACCATAGTTTGTACCAGTACTCCAAGTGATATTAGAGATCTCAACACATTCACTGCCGATAAGTATGTCTTCAACAAGTTGAGGGACTGTGTATTGAGTCACGCTTACCGAAATCGGAGGTGCAGGTGCAGTAGTGAAAGGTGATGAAGTCAAGTTACTACTATCTGTTTCTGAACAAATGGCTCTCACCCAGAATCTGTAGTTTGTTCCTCCTTCTAATCCTTCTATGGTCACTGGATGTGTAGAGGTTTGTGTATATACGGTAGTTGGTCCTGGGGTTTCAGTAGCAGGTAATACTACATATTCCCATAAAACAGCCGTTCCCATTTCTGTCCAATCAAGCACTGCAGTGTATTGTGTGATTTGCGTCGCGGTCACAGCCTGAGGTTTCGGACAAGTAGGAGGCGTACAATCTCCTTCACCGGTATATAATGTTGAACCAGGGGAACCTATTCCTGGTGCTTTTATATAGATATCTTCAGCAAACGGGTCGAGGATTGTCACTCCTACTTCATCAGAGAAAGAACCTCCAAGATTCCAATATAAAGAGAAAGGAATACCGTCACATAAAGCTACGGTCACCGCCAAAGTAGAGCCTGAGGTTAAAGTCAAGGTTTGTACTGTTACTCCGTTTTGGATAACTGCCATACTATTGCCGTTCCATCCATCACCATAGGAATCTGTAAGTACAAAGGTGTACAGACATTGATCATCAGGATTACATACTAAGGTTTGTGCAGTTATTGGACCTACCCAGTAGCTATTGCCATCTGCTGCGCCACAATTACTTCTTACCCAGAAATAATATACTGTTCCTACATTTAATCCTTGTACGGTAACAGAGTTTGTTGCGCTGGTTCCTGTTGGGGTTTCTGTAGGAGAAGGCGAGGTATTGCTGGTCGAAATATAATAATCATAAGAAGCCGGAGCAGTTCCTGTCGGTGCGTTCCAAGAGAAAGTAGCTGCATTTTCAGTTGTAGCAACTACAGCCAAGTTTGACGGAGCTGGACAAGTTACTACAGAGAAGTTGATGTTGTCAACTGCCGCAGGAGGCAAATTAAATGTAGTGCCGTTATTTCTCCATTCAAAAACCAATCGGAGCGTCTGACCTGACCAAACTGCCGGTGCAGTAAATACTATATTTTCTGTTTTCCAGGTGGTTTGTTGTGAGAAGTTTGTTCCTATTTGCATCCTTCCAGCACCTGCAGTAATTTGGTTACCAGGTGATGGTGTAAAGGAAACTGGAACAATCCATACCCTCATATAATCTTGGTTATTCTCTCCTATTCCCTTCCAATCAAATGACAAGTGCAGTTGTCCTAAAGCAGTTGCAGGCATCTGGATATCTCTATAGGCTTGAGTTGTAGAAACAGCACCTCCGTATGCGTTAGACACCCCATCATTGTTGGATATATAAAGCGACTGCGACGGACTATTAAAAGTTGCTCCGCCTACGACCCACTGATTAGGCTGCGTACCATTGTTGAAAGTAAAGTTTGATGTTGCTCCATCAAAGTTCTCAAAATAAGGTAAGCTAGCTGGAATTTGAGCCGTATTAATAATAAGTGGACCTACCCAGAAACTCACGCCATCAACACCACAATTACTTCTTACCCAGAAATAATATACCGTAGCATCTGCTAGTCCTGTTAGGTTAGCTTGATTTGTTAAGCTATTACCTGAAGGAACAGTAGTGTCGTTAGGTTGAGTATTGCTAGTTGAGTAATAATAATCAAATGATGTAGCTGTTCCGGTCCAAGCTGTAGTAGCTGTTGAAGTTGTTACACTTACAAGTGTAGGATTTGAGGGTGCTGGACAAGTTATAACAGAGAAATTAATATTATCAACTGCTGCAGGTGATTGGTTCGCAATACTTGTATTGTTTCTCCATTCAAAAACTAAACGCATAATCTGTCCTGACCAAGAAGCAGGTACATTGAGGACAAACTCTTCTGATTTCCAAGTGCTCTGTTGGTTAAAGTCTGCCCCTAACTGCACTCTTCCACCACCTGCTGTGATAGGTGTGCCCGGCGTTGGTGTAAATGTTACAGGTACTAACCACGCTCTCATATAGTCGACGTTTCCTTCTCCCGTTCCTTTCCAATCAAATGAAATAAAGACCTGTCCTGCTGTTGCTGGGATAATAAGGTCTTTATAGGCAGTGACGGTGGATTGAGAAGTACCGTTATAAGTGTTTGTCGTACCGTTATTATCCGAGATATATAATGAATGTGTAGGGCTATTGCTTGTGGCTGTACCTACAACCCATTTATTGGTTTGAGTACCATTATTTAATGTCCAACCCGGATTAGTTCCTTCAAAATCTTCAAAATAATCTAATGGAGTTGGGACTTGAGTCGTGTTGAAGCTTATAGGACCTACCCAAAAACTAGTTCCATCCGCAGTACAATTGCTTCGTACCCAAAAATAATAGGCTGTTGAGGGCGTAAGGTTGTCAATAGTCACAGTTGTAGCTGTCACGTTTCCTGATGGAGTCGTAGTCCCGATAGGAGCGCCTGCAACAGTCGTAAAATAATAATCATATGAATCTGGCGCTGCCCCTGTTGGAGCATTCCAGTTAAAAGTAACCTCATTATTAGTCAAAGCGCCAATCGTAGGAACTGACGGTGCAGAACAAGTAACTACTTTAACATTTATGTTATCCACAGCAGCAGGTGGTTGTGAACCTCCTGAGCTATCATTACGCCATTCAAAAACCAGACGCATGGTTTGATTCTGCCAAGCTGGTGGTGCATTCAATATTTGTGCAAAATTTTGCCAAGCTGTTTGACCACCAAAATTGCCTCCTATTTGTACTCTTCCGCCACCTGTAGTAATCTGCGCCCCAGGTGTTGGAGTATAAGTAGATGGAACAATCCATACTCTCATATAATCAAAATTGGTCTCTCCGAATGACTTCCAATCAAATGAAAAATATATCTCACCTAATGTTGCCGGCATTTGGATATCTCTATACGTCTGTACTACAGAGGTTAAATTAGTGGAATAAGCATTTGAACCACCATTGTCATTAGAGATATACATTGACTTAGTACCTCCATTATGTGTTGCCGTACCGACAGCCCATTTATTGGCCTGAGTGGCATTTAGAAAAGTAAAGCCAAAAGATAGGTTCTCAAAATTTTCTACATATTCCCCTGTAAGACCTAGATCAAATGGAATTTGGTTTGTAAAAAAAGTAAAAGGACCTGCCCAAGCACTAGAGTTAAACTCACATATTGCTCTAATGTAATACATATAAGAGGTAGAAGAAGTCAACCCTGTAAGGTTGATACTATTAGTGTTCGTTGGATAAATAGTTCCAGTTTCTGGCGCGCCAGCACCTGGAATTAACGAAACCTCATAATTAGGAGCATTTCCAGCCCATGTAATACCCGCTGTAATTGCTTGTGGTACAACCTGAGCATTTGTAGGTAGAAGACATTTAGTCAAAACCT
>CAZRCB010000080.1:0-9386 GCA_964598455.1 uncultured Flavobacterium sp. | reverse complement strand
TACTTCGAATTCAAACATTACAAACTCTTTGTCAGCAAGGACTTTATCATCAAAAAAGAAGGCGCTTGGGATATTGAGCACAAGATTATCGAGCCATATAAGATACAGGCAATTACAGCCAAACAATATTTCTGGAACAAACGACACGACGTAGGGCACGTTGTTTTGCATACAGCCGCAGGCGATTTGCGTTTCAATTTTGCCAACTTTACTCAAATCAATGCACAGA
Organism: uncultured Flavobacterium sp.; assembly: GCA_964598455.1. Lineage (GTDB taxonomy): Bacteria > Bacteroidota > Bacteroidia > Flavobacteriales > Flavobacteriaceae > Flavobacterium. The sequence continues at coordinate 9,157 of CAZRCB010000080.1, read as the reverse complement.
TCAACTATTGGCTCTATCAGGTAGAGTCTTCTGAGAAAAACTGGATGTAGAAATAGCTTTGTAAAATACGAGCAAAGACAATTTTCGCTTTGTATCTTTGCGATCTTGAATACATAAAAAATGAAAAACTGGATACAAGCCGCTCGTTTGCGCACCTTACCACTATCAGTTTCGGGTATTATTGTCGGAAGTGCTTATGCGCAATATACGGGAGATTTTAGATGGGATATTTTCCTGTTGGCGTTACTCACAACATTAGGATTACAAGTCTTATCAAATTTTGCAAATGACTATGGTGACGGAATAAAAGGCACAGACAACGATGATCGTATCGGTCCGGGAAGGGCTATTCAGACAGGAGCTATTTCTGTCAAGCAAATGAAAAAAGGTATTATCTTGACCAGTATTCTTACTTTTCTGATTGCTGTATTGCTTATTTATATTTCTTTCGGCAAAGAGAACTTCTTGTATTCTGTTTTATTTCTAGTGCTTGGATTGGCTTCTATTGCTGCTGCACTGAAATATACCATTGGGAATTCTGCCTACGGATATAGAGGCTTGGGCGACTTATACGTTTTTCTGTTCTTCGGGTTGTTGAGTGTTTTAGGAAGTTATTTCTTGTATGCTCAGTCTATAGATTGGCGACTTATACTTCCTGCTTGCGCCATCGGATTACTCAGTACAGGCGTTTTGAATCTGAATAATATGAGGGATGAAATCTCAGATAAAGCAGCAAATAAAAATACTTTAGTAGTGAAAATGGGAGGCGAAAACGCCAAGAAATACCATACGACCATCACTACTTTGGCCTTGGTACTATTAGTAGTATTTGCATTATTGATTCGTCTAGAATGGTCTAAATATTTTTTCGTATTGGCTTTTATCCCTGTGATTTTACATCTCAATAGAGTGGCAGGTTATCAAAACCCAAAACAGTATGATCCAGAACTAAAGAAATTGGCGTTGAGCACTTTTTTGATTTCAGTAGTACTTTCTATAGTCTTGATATAATTAAAAAAACCGTCTCAAATTTCAATAATCTGAGACGGTTTGTATGTTTTTTCTATAAAGCTCTATTTATAACTTTTCTATAGCGGTCTGAAGTCTTTTTATGGTTTCTTCTTTCCCGATAAGTACTGCTATTTTGAATAAATCAGGACCTTTCATCGCGCCGACTAAGCTCAGTCTTAAAGGTTGCATTACTTTCCCCATCCCGATTTGGTTTTCTGTGAGCCAATCTTTGATTTCTTTTTCGATATTTTCAGCTTTAAACTCCTGGATGTCCTTCAGGATTTCTATGCTTTGTTGCATTAGCGCAGGAGTATCTTCCTTCCAATTCTTTTTTGCTTTTTCGTCATAGTCTGTAGGTGCGACGAAGAAGAAATCTGAGAGTTCCCAGAATTCATTGACAAAATGTGCACGTTCTTTGATCATTCCCACAACTTCTTCTACAAAATCGGTATGCGTTGAGATTCCTTTCTCTATGAGCATAGGCATAAACATCTGTGTCAATACTTGATCAGATTGTTTGACTAAATATTGGTGGTTAAACCATTTGTTTTTCTCAGGGTCAAATTTCGCTCCTGACTTGCTCACTCTAGCGATGTCAAAACGTTCTGCCAGTTCCTCGAGTGAATAGATTTCTTGTTCCGTACCTTCATTCCATCCGAGTAGTGCCAAGAAATTTATGACTGCTTCGGGGAAGAAGCCTTTTTCTTTGTATCCAAAAGATATTTCTCCTGAGACAGGGTCTTTCCATTCCAAAGGAAATACCGGAAAGCCCAATTTATCTCCGTCTCTCTTGGATAATTTTCCGTTGCCTACGGGTTTTAAAATCAACGGGAGGTGTGCAAATTCAGGTGCTTTCCAACCAAAGGCTCTGTATAACATCACGTGCAAAGGCATTGATGGCAGCCATTCTTCACCTCTAATCACGTGTGAGGTTTGTTGCAAGTGATCATCAACGATGTTTGCCAAGTGATACGTAGGCATGCCATCAGATTTAAACAATACTTTATCGTCTAAAAGTGAAGTTTCAAACTTCACTTCACCTCTGATTAAATCCTGCATTACTAAGGTTTCGCCTACTGGAGTTTTGAATCGGATAACATAATGCACGCCATTCTCAAGTCGTTGGCTTACCTCAGCGTCAGAAAGATTTAGCGAAGTCTCTAAAGTCTCTCTGATTGTATGGTTATAAATAAAAGTCTCGCCTTTGGCTTCTGACTGTGCGCGTAACTCGTCTAGTTTTTCTGGTGTATCAAAGGCATAATACGCATGACCACTTTGTATAAGCTGAAGTGCATATTGTTTGTACAAGGATTTTCTGTCACTTTGGCGATACGGAGGGAACTTTTCATTCTTGCCTATGGTTTCGTCAGGCGAAATGCCTAGCCATTCCAAGGCTTCAAAAATATATTCTTCTGCTCCTTTGACAAATCTATTTTGGTCAGTATCCTCTATGCGTATGTAGAATACACCGTTGTGTTTTTTGGCAAACAGATAGTTGAATAGTGCAGTTCTTACGCCTCCAATATGCAATGGCCCTGTTGGGCTTGGCGCAAATCGTACTCTTACTTGTGGCATTTTGTGGGTGTTTTTTATAAGTGAAGTTTTCTCTCAAAAAGAGGAGTGATTGATAGTGTGTGTTTTAGAGTTAGCTGTTGTTGCGCATAAACTCTTCTGCCTTTTCTACCATTGATGTATTTCCGCAAAAGAAAGGCACACGTTGATGCAATTCCGTTGGTTTTAACTCCATAATCCTGTTGAAACCATCAGATGCTTTTCCGCCAGCTTGTTCTGCCAAGAACGCCATTGGGTTACATTCGTACAACAAACGCAGTTTTCCCTTAGGTGACTTTGAGGTCTGTGGATAGATATAAATTCCTCCTTTTAGCATATTTCTATGAAAATCAGCGACCAAACTCCCAATATATCTAGAAGTATATGGTCTAACTCCTTCTTCGGCTTGACAGTATTTTAAGTATTCTTTGACGCCTTGTGGAAATTGAAGATAGTTCCCTTCGTTGATAGAATATATGTTTTCTTCTTTCGGATAGCACAATGCTGGATGTGACAGATAGAATGTCCCGATAGCAGGGTTTAATGTGAATCCGTTTACGCCGTGACCTGTGGTATATACCAACATCGTTGAGGTTCCATAGATTACATAGCCTGCAGCTACTTGCGCAGTTCCGGGCTGTAGGAAATCTTCTAGTGTTACAGGCGACCCAACTGGAGTTACACGTCTATATACCGAGAAGATTGTTCCGACAGATACATTTACATCAATATTAGATGAGCCGTCTAATGGGTCAATAAGCACGATGTATTTGTTGTTGTTGCTACTGTCCCTTCCTTCGATCGTAATATAATCATCGTTCTCTTCGGAGGCAATTCCACATACAATTTCGCGGTTTTTTAGGGTTTGAAGGAATACATCATTGGCATATACATCGAGCTTTTGTTGTGCTTCTCCTTGAATGTTATCTGTGCCTACTGCTCCAATAATATCCACTAGACCCGCTTTGTTTACTTCGTGATTGACAACTTTTGCGGCCAAACGAATGGCATTGATAATACGAGAAAGCTCTCCTGAGGAATACTTGAACTCTTCTTGTTTTTCGATAATGAACTCTCCGAGAGTTCTGTTTCTTTCTTGCATTGTTTTATAATAGGTTTTAGTTGTGGTGCAAATATCCGAATATTTTCTTAAATTTAAGACAAAGCAGGCAAGGGAATAGTTTGAAGGTATTTTAATTTCTGTTGTGGTTATTTGGCTTTTGTATTAAAACCAAAGGAATAGCTACTTTGCCCACAAATATTTAGACACCTGATTTTTTCGCTTTTAAACCTTCTTTTTTTTGTACTTTCGTGAATTGAATCAAACCAAGAATAATCAATGAGAATCTTAAAGTTTGGAGGGGCTTCGATAAAAGATGCTGGGGCAATTAAGAATGTTTGTCAGGTGCTGAACACCGTCAAAGCAGACCAAGTGCTGATTGTGATTTCTGCGATGGGCAAAACAACCAACGCGCTAGAGCAAGTAGTTCACAACTATTTTGATAATAAAACAACCGTACAAACTTCTGTCGATGTTATAAAAGAGCAACATTTCGCTATTATTTCCGAATTATTTCCAGCCAATCATGTTGTTTTTAGCGCTGTCGAAAAGCATTTTATAGCTTTGGGGCAATTCTTAGAGTTGAATAAATCTCAGAAATATGATTTTGTGTATGACCAAGTGGTGAGCACAGGAGAACTAGTTTCTTCTACGATTTTATACTATTACTTAAAAGAACATTGTTTGGATTTGGAATGGCTTGATGCTAGAACACTTATCAAAACTGATGACAGATATAGAGAAGCCAATGTAGATTGGGAAATATCTGAAAAGCGAATTCTAGAAAAGGTCAATACATCCAAAAACTATATCACTCAAGGTTTCTTGGGTGCTGATGCCAATAATTTCACTACCACTTTAGGTAGAGAAGGCTCGGATTATTCGGCAGCTATTTTTGCATATTGTTTGAATGCTGAGAGTGTTACGATCTGGAAAGACGTGGCTGGAGTTATGAATGCTGATCCAAGGCATTTTGAAAACACTACTTTATTGGAACAGATTTCTTACAGAGAAGCAATCGAACTTGCGTTTTATGGAGCTTCAGTTATTCACCCCAAAACATTACAACCCTTACAACAAAAAGGGATTCCGTTTTTTGTCAAGTCGTTTCTGCGTCCATTAGAGAAAGGAACCTCTATTAGTCATGGCGCAGATTTATACCCAAGGCTCCCTTGTTTTATAGTCAAAAACAACCAACATTTGATCTCGATAGCCTCAAAAGACTTCTCTTTTATTATGGAAGAGAACATAAGCTATATTTTTTCGGTGTTACACAAATACAAGACAAAGGTGTATTTGATACAGAATACTGCCATCAGCTTTTCGGTTTGTATAGAAGATAAGTTCAATAACTTTGACAAACTCATAGCCGAGTTGTCCGAAAATTTTATAGTGAAATACAATCAGGAGGTGTCACTGTTTACTATTAGACATTTTACAGAAGAAGCCATAGATACTATTGCTAGAGGTAAAGAGGTATTACTCAAACAAACCTCAAGAGAAACGGTTCAGATGGTTGTTTCTGGACGTTAAGAAGATTCATACAGAGAAAAACAGATCATGCAAAACATATATTACGCACAAAGCGGATACGATTACCTCAACGAATTGCTGTTACAAAAAAAATATTCCAAGATTTTTGTACTGACGGATTTGAATACCAACGAATATTGTTCGTCTCTCTTTTTGGCAGAGCTAGCAACTGAAATACCTATTGAAATTATCGAGATAGAAGCAGGTGAAGCCAATAAAAACATTGAAACCTGTGTTGAAATTTGGAGTATTTTGATAGATCTCGGAGCCGACAGAAAGAGCTTGATTGTTGGTTTGGGTGGAGGCGTTATCACAGATATTTCAGGTTTTGTAGCAGCTGTATTTAAGAGAGGGATTGATTTCATAAATGTGCCTTCTACACTTTTGGGAATGGTAGATGCGGCGCTCGGAGGTAAAAATGGAGTGGATCTTGGGAGTCTTAAGAATCAAATCGGGAGTATTACCAATGCTGAAATGGTCTTGATAGATTTTCGCTTTCTTGATACGCTGCCCAATGAGCAAATTCGTTCTGGTTATGCGGAAATGCTAAAACATGGTCTGATACAGGACAAAGTATATTGGGACAAGCTGTCAGACATACAAAACATTGACTTGACTGATTTGGATGAATTGATTGTTCGTTCAGTAGAGATAAAAACAAAAATTACCTCAGAAGACCTGACCGAGGAAGGGATCCGAAAGGCATTAAATTTCGGACATACTCTAGGGCATGCTATCGAGAGCTATTGTTTAGAGAATCCAAATATGCCTAAGCTATTGCACGGAGAGGCTGTGGCTATAGGGATGATATTAGAGAGCTATTTGTCATTCCAAAAAGGACTGCTAAGCCTTGTAGAATACCAAAAAATAAAAGAATTGCTAAAGGGAATCTATCCTTTTGTAGAATTCAACTCAGAAGACATAGACAAAATTATTCAACTTCTCTCGGTGGATAAGAAAAATGAGTACGGTAAGGTCTTGTTTGTGCTCTTAGATGGTATTGGGGATTTTAAGATCAATCAATTGATTGATAATGATTTGATATATAGTGCTTTTGAGGATTATAAGATATAATAAACTTTCTGGAGAAGAATATATTTTAAAATAGTATATTAGTGGTTTTATGAGATAATTGTCTAAATATATTTTAAGGTTTTTTTGCCATAATATATTGTAAATCAAAAAGAATATTCTTTACATTTGCCCGCAGTGAAAAAAACAAAAAACCATATCGAAACACCCCTTGTGCATAGCCATTTTAGCACCTTCAACAGAGCGCAAAAGTATTTTTCGCTAAACGTTAAGGCGCTTGTGATAAGCGTGTTGTGTCTTGGAGATGATTTGAACAAAGAATTAGAAATTGTATATGCCAATATAAGGGTTTGAAAAGCGGCATTTTTTTCGTAATTATTTCTTAGTTAAATAACCTTTTAAATAGTCAAAAAAATGAATACAAAATATTTCGACCTTATAAACCAAACATTCTATTTCCCTCAAGACGAATTCACTCTTGACAACAATAACAATCTGCACTTTCATCAAATTGACCTTATGAAATTGGTCGAGCAATACGGTACACCGCTGAAGTTTACATACTTGCCTGCAATTTCTAATAACATCAACCGAGCAAAGAGTTGGTTTAATAAATCAATGGAAAAGCTAGGTTACGAAGGTAACTATTATTACTGCTACTGCACTAAAAGCTCTCATTTTAAATTTGTGATGGATGAGGCGTTCAAAAACAATATTCATATCGAGACATCGTCTGCCTACGACATCAATATTGTTCAGAAACTGATAGAAGAAGGGAAAATCAAGAAAAATACATTTATTGTCTGCAACGGTTTTAAACGCGATCAATATATAGACAACGTAATCAGCCTTATCAATGACGGAATGAAGAATACTATTCCAGTGATTGATAACTTTGAGGAGCTTGACTTACTGCTGCAGAAAACCGACAAAAAGTTTAAAATCGGTATTCGCATCGCTGCAGAAGAGGAACCAAAATTCGAATTCTATACTTCTCGTTTGGGTATTGGTTACAAAAACATTGTGCCATTCTACAGAAAACAAATTCAAGAAAACAAGCAGTTAGAACTAAAGATGCTTCACTTCTTTATCAATACAGGTATCAGAGATACTGCATATTATTGGAACGAACTCTTGAAGTGTCTCAAAGTGTACATCGCACTGAAAAGAGAATGTCCAACGCTTGACAGCCTAAACATCGGTGGTGGATTTCCTATCAAAACTAGTTTGGCATTCAACTATGACTATCAGTATATGGTTGAGGAGATTTTAAACCAAATTAAGATTGCTTGTGACGATGCTGATGTGCCTGTCCCGCATATTTTTACTGAGTTTGGCTCGTTTACCGTAGGCGAAAGCGGAGGTGCTGTCTATGAGGTGTTGTATCAAAAACAACAAAACGACAGAGAGAAGTGGAATATGATCGACTCGTCGTTCATCACTACACTGCCGGACACTTGGGCCATCAATAGACGATTTGTCATGTTGGCTATCAACAGATGGAATGATACTTACGAGCGTGTCCTTTTAGGAGGGATGACTTGTGATAGTGATGATTATTACAATTCAGAACAGCACATGAACGCCGTATATCTACCGAAGTACAACAAAGACAAACCCCTATATATAGGGTTCTTTAATACTGGTGCCTACCAAGAAACTATTGGAGGCTTCGGAGGTATTCATCACTGTCTTATTCCACAACCAAAACATATCTTGATTGATAGAGATAGCAACGGAATTTTGGCGACTGAGGTATTCTCCGAAGAGCAAAGTGCAGAAGATGTACTGAAAATCTTAGGATACAATAAAAAATAATCTATTTTTGAAAAATATTATACATATAAACATTTAAAGTTAATGCAATGAGTAAAGGAGCAGTTAGAAAATTTATCGAACATCACTACCGTCATTTTAATGCGGCTGCACTTGTGGATGCTGCTAAAGGTTATGAACAACACTTATTAGAAGGCGGTAAGATGCTTATCTCTTTGGGGGGCGCTATGTCAACAGCAGAGTTAGGGGTTTCTCTAGCTGAAATGATACGTCAAGACAAAGTACACATTATTTCTTGTACAGGTGCAAACCTAGAGGAGGATGTGATGAATCTTGTGGCACATTCACATTACAAAAGAATCCCAAACTGGAGAGATTTGACTCCACAAGACGAAAGAGATCTATTAGATAGCCACTTCAACAGAGTTACAGATACTTGTATTCCGGAGGAAGAAGCTTTCAGACGTCTTCAGGTACATTTAGAAGATGTATGGCAGGCTGCTGAAGCAAAAGGAGAGAGATATCTTCCGCATGAGTTTTTGTACCAAGTAGTGAATTCTGGTGTATTAGAGCAATACTACGAAATTGATCCTAAAGACTCTTGGATTGTAGCTGCAGCAGAAAAAAATCTACCTATTATATGCCCAGGATGGGAAGATTCTACAACAGGAAATATTTTCGCATCAAACGTAATTAAAGGAAAATTAAAAGCATCAACCGTGAAGTCTGGTATCGAATATATGGTATACCTTACGGAATGGTACAGAGCAAATTCTAGTGGCAAAGGTGTAGGCTTCTTCCAAATTGCTGGAGGTATTTCAGGTGACTTCCCAATCTGTGTTGTACCTATGATGTACCAAGATTTAGAGTGGACAGATGTTCCTTTTTGGTCATATTTCTGTCAGATATCTGACTCTACTACATCTTACGGATCATACTCAGGAGCAGTCCCGAATGAGAAAATAACTTGGGGTAAATTAGACACAGATACTCCTAAGTTTATGATTGAATCTGATGCAACTATCGTCGCACCACTTATTTTCGCTTATTTATTAGATCTATAGAAAAAATTCCCGCTGAATTATTTATGAGACGAGTTATAGTTGATTACGCAAAATTAACGAACGAAATATTGACTTTATTAGTCGAGAAATTTCCTGACGGATATGATGATACTGATATCATCCGGTTTAA
>CAZRCB010000079.1:0-9438 GCA_964598455.1 uncultured Flavobacterium sp. | reverse complement strand
AGCTTTGCGATAATCGACTCTGAGTCGAATTTCTTTCCGTAGATTGTATCGTTATCAGCCAGTAGAATTCTGTCGCCAGCCTTAAGTCCCGCCTTTTCAGAGGGCCCATTCTGAATAGTTCTGACGACCGTCAGCGTATCTTTGTACATATAAAAGTTGATTCCTATCCCCACGAAATTTCCTTTCATGCTTTCCTCTACTTGTTCGAATTCGTTCTTGGCAATATATACCGAATGCGGGTCGAGTTGAGCTAAGATCTCGTTTACGGCATTGTCAACAATTTCATTTGCATCCACATCTTCTAAATATTCATTTTCAATAAAATACATAAGTCTATCTATTTTATCTCTTGAAGTAATATTGGTCTGAAACGGAAGTGCTTTGGTAGGAAAGTTCAGCAAACTCCCCAGAAGAATTCCGATAGCCAAAAGAAGACCCACCAGTAGTGGGATGTATGTAGATTTTATTTTCACTTTAAATTAGTCTATATTAGAGATAAGTTCTACTTGTACACCTGCTTTTTTAAGAAAGTCAATTCCCGATAAATCACGGTAATCTTTGTGATAGACCACTCTTGTGATTCCTGACTGATGTATGAGTTTACTGCATTCCTTACAAGGCGAGAAAGACGTATAAAGCGTAGCTCCATCGCTGTTTTGAGTCGAACGAGCGACTTTCAGAATCGCATTTGCCTCAGCATGCAAGACGTACCATTTGGTAAGCCCTTCCTCATCCTCGCAGCAATTCTCAAAGCCAGAAGGAGTGCCGTTATAACCGTCTGAAATAATCATTCTATCTTTAACAATAATAGCCCCAACCTTCTTGCGTTGGCAGTATGATAGTTCTGCCCATTCTTTGGCTATTTTAAGGTATGCTTTGTCGTATTTGGTTTGTTTTTCTTTGGTCATTAGCTATAAAATAAACGTACAAATATAGCTATTATAATACGAAAATTATTTGAGTTTACATATAATTTAAGACCTATTCCAAACAAATACCAACGATCAAAGCACTAATTTTCAACTAATACTATCTCGGTAGTTATTTAAAATCAAATGCTTTATGATATGAGATTAAAACGCACAACCACATTAGGCTCTGAATGTCAACAAATTAAATACAAATCGTCAGCTTCAACACCCACTTTCAAAGGTTAAAGGATTTGTAAAGCAGTATAAATATTCTTTAGAATAAGACTATCTTTGTGAAAACAAAAATTTAGTCATGACATTATTACAAAACATCATAGAACAAGCTTGGAGCGACAGAACTTTATTGCAAAATGAATCAACCCAAATCGCTATACGAGAAGTAATCGAGCTCTTGGATGCTGGAAAACTGCGTGTAGCTGAGCCTGTTGGAGACTTATGGAGAGTCAATGAATGGGTGAAAAAAGCAGTTGTTATGTACTTCCCTATTCAAAAAATGGAAACGCTTGAAGCAGGAATTTTTGAATACCACGACAAAATCCCACTAAAGAAAGACTTTGCCCTAAAGGGAATTCGCGTTGTGCCCAATGCTGTAGCCAGATACGGAGCATATATCTCAAAAGGCGTAATTTTAATGCCTAGCTATGTGAATATCGGGGCTTATGTCGATGAAGGAACTATGGTGGATACCTGGGCGACTGTAGGTAGTTGTGCACAAGTCGGAAAGAACGTACATATCTCTGGTGGTGTTGGTATCGGAGGGGTTTTAGAACCACTACAAGCTAGCCCTGTAATTATCGAAGACAATGCCTTTTTAGGTTCAAGATGTATAGTTGTAGAAGGGATTCGCGTGGAGAAAGAAGCTGTATTGGGAGCAAATGTCGTACTGACCGCTTCTACAAAAATAATTGATGTCACCGAAAGCCAACCAAAAGAGTACAAAGGATATATCCCTGCACGCTCGGTTGTGATCCCGGGAAGTTATACAAAGCAATTCCCCGCAGGTGATTATCAAGTGCCTTGCGCACTAATTATCGGACAAAGAAAAGCGTCAACAGATCTAAAAACCTCGCTCAACGACGCTCTTAGAGAATATAATGTAGCAGTATAATACCCCTGCGACTTGATCAAAGTATAAATCAGAACCAAAAATATAATGAAATACGCAAATAATATCTTAGAGACAATCGGGAATACACCTCTTGTCAAAATCAATAAAATAACTGCTGATATACCTGCACTAGTATTGGCAAAAGTAGAAACATTCAACCCTGGAAACTCTGCGAAAGACAGAATGGCAGTCAAAATGGTAGAAGATGCCGAAAAAGACGGAAGACTTAAGCCAGGAGGAACTATTATCGAGGGAACTTCTGGAAATACGGGGATGGGACTTGCGCTAGTCGCGATTATAAAAGGCTATAAACTAATCTGTGTAATCTCTGACAAGCAATCCAAAGAAAAAATGGATATCCTAAGAGCTGTAGGCGCAGAAGTAGTTGTATGTCCGACAGATGTCGAACCTGATGATCCTCGTTCGTATTATTCAGTCTCCAAACGATTAGCACAAGAAACACCAAACTCATGGTATGTCAACCAATATGACAACCCATCAAATGCACTGGCACACTACGAACAAACAGGACCTGAAATCTGGGAACAAACCGGCGGGAAAATTACCCACTTTGTTGTAGGTGTAGGTACGGGAGGAACGATTTCTGGAATCGGCAAATACTTAAAAGGAAAAAATCCGAATATTAAGATCTGGGGTATAGATACTTATGGCTCAGTATTCAAAAAATACCACGAAACAGGTATATTCGACCCTGAAGAGATTTACCCATACATCACCGAAGGAATCGGAGAAGATATTTTACCTAAGAATGTCGATTTCTCAATTATCGACGGATTTGAAAAAGTAACCGACAAAGACGCTGCAATCTACCAAAGAAGATTAGCAAAAGAGGAGGGGATTTTTGTTGGAAACTCTGCAGGCTCAGTTATCAAAGGAGTATTACAACTCAAAGACCAATTCAAACCCGATGATGTTGTAGTTGTGCTTTTCCACGATTCAGGAAGTCGTTATGTTGGAAAAATGTTTAATGACGAATGGATGAAAGCCAATAATTTTATATAGAAATCAATTTCAACCCTTATCTTATCTATATTATGAAACCAAAAATACCTGTTTTAGGAATATTTATTTTATCCATTATTGTTATTGTTGTTTTGATGTTCGGATTGCCGACATACAATGTCTGGCAACAAGAAATGGTCGGGAAAGCTGAAATGGCAAAAGCCGAACAAAACCGTAAAATTCTTGTCGAAGAAGCTAAGGCTCGCCTTGAAGCAGAAAAGCTAAATGCACAAGCTGAGGTTGAACGTGCTAAAGGAATGGCAGAGGCAATGAAAATTGAGAACGGTTCGCTAAACTCAGTATACAATCAATACCTATTTATCCGAACACTCGAAAAACTAGCTGACAAAGGAAACTTACCTCAGATTATCTACATGCCTTCAGAAGGACTAGTGCCGGTAATGGATGTTTCTCAGAAAAAACTCAACCCCTAACACAGCGACTGCTTTATAAAGAATTCTTACATTCGCTTTTTTATAATTAGTATCAAAAATGGCAAAACCAAGCATACCAAAAGGAACTAGAGATTTCTCTTCACAAGAGATAGCCAAACGAAATTATATTATTCAAATCATCAAAACTAATTTTGAGAAATTTGGCTACCAACCTATCGAAACTCCCTCTTTTGAAAACTCAGACACCCTGATGGGAAAGTACGGAGAAGAAGGTGACCGACTTATTTTCAAAATATTAAACAGCGGTGATTACCTTGGCAAAGCCAATGATGAATTCTTAGCTAATAAAGACAGTAATAAACTGACGGCTCAAATCTCTGAAAAAGCCCTGCGCTATGACCTCACCGTACCCTTTGCTCGTTATGTAGTACAGCACCAAAACGAATTAGAATTCCCTTTCAAACGCTACCAAATTCAGCCTGTTTGGAGAGCAGATCGCCCTCAAAAAGGACGTTTTAGAGAGTTTGTACAGTGTGATGCAGATGTGATTGGCTCACAGTCGCTATGGCAAGAAGTAGAACTCATCCAGCTCTATGACAGCGTATTCTCTACTTTAGGTCTTATCGGCACAAATATCAAAATCAACAATAGAAAAATATTGTCGGGGATAGCAGAGGTTATCGGCGTTCAAGACAAACTAATTGATTTTACCGTAGCACTAGATAAATTAGACAAAATTGGTGTTGATGGCGTTACGAATGAAATGCTTGAAAAAGGTATCTCTGAGGAAGCTATCCATAAAGCATCCGTACTGTTTGACTTTAAAGGAAATAATGCAGACAAACTTCAAGCTATATCAGATCTCTTAAAAGACTCTGAGGAAGGCACTAAAGGCGTAGAGGAACTCCGTTTTATTTTTGAAACCATTAACGCCTTAGGACTTGACAAATCAACACTTACGTTAGATGTAACCCTTGCTAGAGGACTCAACTATTATACAGGTGCTATTTTTGAAGTGCAAGCTCCGAAAGTTGCTTTAGGCTCTATAGGTGGAGGCGGAAGATATGACGACTTAACCGGGATTTTTGGGCTTAAGAATATGAGCGGTGTCGGGATTTCTTTCGGTTTAGACAGAATTTATATCGTGCTAGAGGAACTAGGTCTTTTTCCGAAAAACGTAGCCCAAGTCTCTAAAGTTTTGTTCACTAATTTCGGACAAGGCGAATCGTTTTATGCTTTTAAAGCTATGACTATACTACGTCAAAAAGGAATAAAAGCAGAATTTTACCCAGAACCTGCAAAATTGGGCAAACAGTTTCAGTATGCTGAGAAAAAAGGAATTCCATATGTAGTAGTAGCGGGAGAAAAAGAGGCAATAAACCAAGAATATAACCTTAAAAATTTGGTCTCCGGAGAACAAATTACAGTAAATATTCACGAATTAATAGAGACGTTAAATCCTTAATCTTATAGCAAAGAACTATTGCTAAAGTCACTTTGTTAATTAACTTTGTCAGATTAAAATAGACTTTGACACAAACAAAAGTCAACAGTTTATAGAATTTCAGATGTTTTTCACTCTTGATAAAATTCAATAAAAACAACAGAAGAAGCCACACCTAAATGAAAAAGATACTTGTAATCGGAGCCGGACGCTCTGCCTCTTACCTCATCAAATACCTTTTAGACAAATCCGAAAGCGAAAACCTAGAACTCATTATTGCTGATATATCAATTGAATTAGCCCTTAGGAAAATCAACAATCACCCTAGAGCCAAAGCAGTAATTCTAGATATTAAGAACTCTGAAGAGCGCGAAAAAACCATCCAAAACTGCGACTTGGTTATCTCGATGCTTCCGGCAGCAATGCACATTGATGTAGCCAAAGATTGTGTAAAGTTCAAAAAACACTTGGTCACCGCATCATACATCAGCCCAGAAATGCAAGCCTTAGACCAAGATGCCAAAGACAATAATTTGGTGTTTATGAACGAAATTGGGCTTGACCCAGGCGTTGACCATATGAGCGCCATGAAAGTCATCGATGATATCAGGGACAAAGGCGGAAAAATGTTGTTGTTCGAATCCTTCTGCGGAGGACTCGTGGCACCAGAATCAGATACTAACCTTTGGAACTACAAGTTCACTTGGAATCCTAGAAACGTAGTTTTAGCCGGACAAGGTGGCGCAGCAAAATTCATCCAAGAAGGAAGATACAAATACATCCCCTATCATAAATTATTCAGAAGAACAGAATTTCTAGATGTAGAAGAATTTGGACGTTTTGAGGCTTATGCCAACAGAGATTCACTAAAATACAAATCAATTTACGGCCTAGAAGACATCTTAACCCTCTATCGAGGAACTATCCGAAAAGTAGGGTTTTCAAGGGCCTGGAATATGTTCGTACAGCTAGGAATGACCGATGACACCTATACTATCGAAGACTCTGAAAACATGAGTTATAGAGAGTTTGTAAACTCATTCCTGCCCTTTAGTTTGACAGATACCGTCGAACTAAAAACCCGTTATCAATTGGGTATCGAACAAGATGACATCCAGTGGGATCGACTAGTAGAGTTAGATATCTTTAATCCCGATAAGATTATCGGACTAAAAAAAGCTACACCAGCTCAGATTCTTGAGAAAATACTTTCTGAAAACTGGCAACTCCACCCGATGGACAAAGATATGATCGTAATGTATCACCGATTTGGATACGAACTAAATGGAGAAAAAAAACAGATTGACTCTAAAATGGTTACTACCGGAGAAGATCAAACCTATACTGCAATGGCAAAAACAGTAGGCTTGCCCGTTGCTATGGCAGCTATTAGAATCCTAAACGGCGAAATCAGCACTAGTGGGGTGCAACTGCCTATCTCTAGAGAAGTATATGAACCTATTTTGAAAGAGCTTGAAACTTTTGGAGTGGAATTTAAAGAATACAAAGTGCCATATATGGGGTACCAATAAACCTTAAATGCAATTAATCCTAGTTATAAATCAAAATCCCGAACACAACAATCGGGATTTTTTTTGTTTTAACTTACCGAGTTCATAGTCAACAATGAACAACCCATTCACAACCAACAACTTATCAACTATACACCCCACTAATTTAATAGAACGTACAACTTTATTGTGATTATTATAGTTTCTTTTTAGATAATTTTGAAACTTGTTCTACAGAAACACAAAACAATAACTTCAACAGTTTTGTTTTTCAATCAGGATAGCCTTAGATTTGTAAGTAGCGTTTCGACCCTTTCAGCCCCACTGACTTAATTTAAACTTTATATGAAATTTACTCCTTCTAAACTAAATACTTTTTTGATTTTTAAGCTGCCGTCTGCTTATCTGACTGGCGTAAGGGTAAAAAGCATTACAGAAAAACAATGTCAGGTAACCGTAAGACACAGATGGATAAATCAAAACCCATTTAAATCAATGTATTTTGCAGTACAAGCAATGGCTGCTGAGTTATCTACAGGTGCATTAGTAATGGCACATATCCAAAAAAGTCAAGCCAAAATGTCGATGCTCGTATTCTCAAATAAAAGCTCGTTTACTAAAAAAGCCACTGGTCGCATTAACTTTAGTTGTGAAGATGGTGATAAAATTGCTAAAGCCATCCAAAAGGCAATCGAAACCAAAGAAGGCCAAACCTGTTGGATGAAATCTATCGGACGCAATCAAAACGGAGAGCAAGTCTCTGAATTTGAATTCGAATGGACCATTAAAGTAAAATAGCCTATAGAGCCAAGTAGTATGAAAGTAGAACTCCTCAACTATTTAGAAAGCATAATCACTCCAGAACGCAAACAACGGTTCTTAGAAGTCCTCGAGAAGCGCTCGAAGCACTTTACTATAGCCGTAGAAGACGTCTATCAGATGCATAATACCAGCGCTGTGATGCGCAGTTGTGAAGTCTTCGGCATTCAAGATCTTCATATTATAGAACAGCGTTTTAGCAAAACTATTGACAAACAAATTGCGATGGGCGCTCAGAAATGGGTAGACATCACGAGCCATCCTGACACTACCACTTGTATTAACTCGCTAAGAGATAAAGGCTATCAGATTATTGCCACTACTCCACATATCGACTCTACTTTTCTCGATGATTTTGATATCTCAAAGCCAAGTGCTATATTCTTCGGGACAGAAAAAGAAGGATTGTCAGACGAAGTAATGCAAAACGCAGATGGCTTTCTGAAAATTCCGATGGTAGGATTCACAGAAAGCTTAAACATCTCAGTATCCGCAGCTATTATTATTCAAAAATTAATGCAACGCCTCAGAAAATCAAAGATTAAATGGCAACTTAGCGAAGATGAAATTTTCGAAAAACGATTGGATTGGACTCGAAAATCTATAAAAGATATTGAATGTATCGAACGAAGATTCTACGAACAATCAAACAACTAATAGCTATAAATTACTGATATTAACATCAAAATCTATATATTTGTAGTTCAACTTCACACTTCCGAAAAATGGACCAAAAAAGCCAAGAATTTTATAAAAATCTAAAACAGAACCTAACAACCTCTACTGATTGGCCATCTGAATATTTATATAAATTTATAGTTCCATCAGACACTGAGAAAATTAAATCTATTGAGGAGGCATTTGACAATATGGGAGCAGTAATCAAAACCAATCAATCTAAAACTGCAAAATACACTAGTATTTCGATCAATGTTCGAATGAAAGATCCAGACGCAGTAATCGAAAAATACGTTCAGATATCTGATATCGAAGGTGTTATTTCACTTTAAAACTTTATTCTTATGAAACTAGATCAAACACAAGCCATGAATAATTTGGAATATAATTCGCTCCGCTCAAAACTAATTATACCCGAATATGGCAGACATCTTCAGAAAATGATTGATGTTGCTGTGGCAACTGAAGATAAATCCGAGAGAAATAAACTCGCGCAATACATCATCTCAATTATGGGAAGTATGAATCCGCACCTTAGAGATGTACCTGATTTTCAACATAAACTATGGGACCAACTCTTTATTATGGCTGATTTCCAGCTCGATGTCGATTCGCCCTACCCTATTCTTTCTCGAGAAATGATTACAGCAAAGCCAGAAAAGCTAGCTTATCCTCAGAACTTTCCAAAATATAGATTCTACGGCAATAACATCAAATATATGATAGATGTTGCTAACAAATGGGAAGACGGCGATATGAAATCAGCTCTTATTAAGGTGATCGCAAACCATATGAAAAAATCATACTTAAGTTGGAATAAAGACTCTGTCAAAGACGAGGTAATTTTTGAACATCTATATGAACTCTCAGGTAAGCGCATCAATTTGGTAACTTCAACTGAGGAGCTTTCTAACTCAACAGACTTGATGCGAACCAACAAAAAGAGCTCAAATAAGTCGCAGCAAAATACAGTTCAAAAAAATCAAAAAAAATCAACTAAACAAAAATAAAAATTAGACTAGGATATGGCTGATTTTAAGATTGAGGGAGGTTTTCCTCTCAAAGGTGAAGTTACTCCTCAAGGAGCAAAAAACGAAGCACTACAAATACTTTGTGCTGTCTTGCTAACTCCAGAACTCGTTACCATTCACAACATTCCAGATATTTTAGATGTAAACAAACTCATTTATTTACTGAAATGCTTGGGTGTTAAGGTTCAAAAACTAGCCCCAAATAGCTATAGCTTTCAGGCAGACGATATAAATGTAGATTATTTAGAAACGGAAGCTTTCAGAAAAGACGGTAGTTCGCTTCGCGGTTCTATTATGATTGTAGGTCCGCTTTTGTCTCGCTTCGGAAAAGGATTTATTCCTAAACCTGGCGGTGATAAAATCGGAAGAAGAAGATTAGATACGCACTTTGAGGGTTTCATCAAACTTGGTGCTACCTTTAGATACAACAAAGAAGAAGCTTTTTATGGTGTAGAAGCCGAGAAACTCAAAGGAACTTATATGCTTTTGGACGAAGC
>CAZRCB010000078.1:0-9958 GCA_964598455.1 uncultured Flavobacterium sp. | reverse complement strand
ATATGAGATAAAAACGGAGCTAACTTTTCCTAAAAACTGGGGATTAGGCTCTTCGTCTACGTTGATTAGTAACCTTTCAAAATGGTTAGATATCAATCCGTACGAATTGCTGCATAAAACTTTTAGTGGTAGCGGATATGACATCGCTTGTGCTTCTAATGACAGTCCAATTTTATTTTCTTTAGAACAGAACAACCCTTTGGTTGAGGCGATTGATTTCAATCCTGTATTTGCTGAACATTTATATTTTGTATATCTGAACCAAAAACAAAACAGCCGATCAGCTATTGCGAGCTATTACCACAAACAATTTAATCTTTCCAACACCATCCAACGCATTGATTCCATAACCCAACAGATTCTGAAAACGAATGATTTGTATGAGTTTTCACGTTTACTGGAAAACCACGAAGCGATTATGAGCAATATATTGGAAATGCAAACCGTCAAGGAAGTCTTCTTTTCTGACTTTAAAGGCATGGTCAAAAGTCTTGGCGCTTGGGGCGGAGATTTTGTTTTGGCAGTTGCCAAAGAAGACCCAACAGCTTATTTCAAACAGAAAGGATTTGATGTTATCATTCCCTATCATCAGATGATTTTACCTCAAAAAGCATAAATCTCATCGTTTTTCACCTAAGAAATAATACGCAATACCACCAACTCCGATAACCAGCATAAGTATGCCCATAATGCTGAGCTCTGCTTCGGTTGCTACTCTGTAGATTCCTCTTATAATCAGAAAAAAACCTATAAAAAGCACGAATATTTTTCCGCTTTTGGTTTTCTTTGGTGATTTATTTTCTGTGTTTACTGACTTGGATGCTTTCATTTTTTTCTGGTTTAGGCATTGACTACTTCAATAGAATCTTTAATATAGACAAGTATTTTCTTAGAGACTTGATATCCCATCTCTTCTAACACAGCTGCATAATTATTGATTTGAGCGAGATGTTGCACAGTCTTATCTCCTGTTTTATAATCCAACAACAAGGCTTCTTTGTTAGGTTTCAGTACAACCTTATCAGGTTTGATTAAAGCACCTTCTTTTCTGATGATGGTTCGCTCATTAATTATTTGATACACATCCGAATAAAAATCTTCTAATTCTGGCAGCTCAATAATATTACGAATAGCTTCTCTAAAAATAGTTGTTTGTGTCGTTGTAATCATTCCATTTTCGAGTGCTGTTTGCAATGCAGGTTCTACCTCGTTTTCAGCGTTTATCTGTGAGAGAATTTTATGCAATAGGTTTCCGTATTCTATAGATTCTTGCTTTTTCGTATTCCACATCAATGATTCGAGAGTAGCTATTTTGATGTTTTTTATATCAAATGCGTGTTCGACAACAGCAATGTTTTTTTGAGCAAGTTCTATTTCTCTAGGTATTGATTTGCGCTCAGGCAATCCGAATTCATAATATAATTTTGACTGGTCAAAGTCTTTGTGTTTTTGCAAAAAGCGAATAAAAAGCGAACTCATCGTATTGGGTAAGCTTCCGTTTTTCAGAAATCTCAGACTCGAAATCACATGAAGTTGTTCTACAGCTCTTGTCAGTGCTACGTATAGTATATTGATGTTATCTAGTAATTCTTCCTGATTTTTATGATATAGTGTTTCTGAGGCTTTCTCTGAATAATTTTCGACTGATTTTGTATTATCTACCAGCACTCTCGGAAGTTCTATTTCTTTGAGCTCGTTATCTACCCAAAGTTTGTCTTTTATGGAGCGTGAATAATCTTCATCCGCAAACGGAAAAATAACTACCGAAAATTCCAATCCTTTTGATTTGTGAATGGTTAGAATCTGAATGGCATTTCTTTTAGGCGACGGAATACTTTTTTTATGTCCTTGCTCTTTCCAGAATAACAGAAAATCATCAATACTCGATTGGTTTCTGATGTTTTGCTCTAAAATTAAATCTAAGAAACTCATGATATAGACATTATTCGCATCTTTTAAGAAGACAGATACAATAATTTCAGCCGTTTCGTAAAGTGGTTTTTTTCTGGTGGTTTCAAATGAAAACTCATAACCAAAACTCAATAACCAAGCTTCAAATTCCTTTTCATTGGTTACTCCTACTCCTTTTTTGATGAAATCGTGTATCGATTCTACCTCTAATTGTCTTCCGATAAAATACAAGAAATTAGCTTTTGCCTGAATATTTATCCTGTTTTTGATAAATTCTAATAGGTCTATTACAAACAACACTTGATCAGAACTAGAAACCAAAAGCGTTTCAGAAGATATAAACGGAATATTATTTCCAGTAAAATAATTGGCGATCCATATTCCCTGTTGTTTTTTACGGACTAAAACTGCCATTTCGCTATACAAGAATCCATCTCTTTTTGATTTCTCAACCCTATCTAAAATAGCTTTGAGGTACAATTCGTTTTTATCAACGGCTTCCTCATCATCGATTACTTCGTCCTGATTGACAAAAGAAACAGTTACATATCCTCCAGATTTACTATTGATTTTCTGGGCGCTATCGGCATATATTTTTTTATAACTTTCTTCCGTAAAATCATTAGCCAAGAAGCCAAAAAAACTGTTATTGAATTTGATTACCTCTGTATAACTTCTGAAGTTTGTCTCGAGACTCCTTGCTATTTTATCAGGATTAGAGAACGGACTTTTATCTTCGGAAAGTTCGATAAACTGTTCTGCTCTTCCGCCTCTCCATCTATAGATTGATTGTTTAGGGTCACCCACTATCATTAGTGAACCTTTTTCGCCGTAGTCATTCTGTCCTGATAGCGCATTGTCAATAAGCGGAAAAAGATTTTCCCATTGCATAGTTGAGGTATCTTGAAATTCATCGATGAAAAAGTGCGTATATCTATCGCCTAGTTTTTCATAAATAAACGGAGCGGGTTGCTCTTTGATATGATCGTGAATGATGTTGTTGAATTCAGAAATCGACAGAATATTCTGTTCTTGCTGAATCTTTAGTAATTCGTGATTTATTGTATTCAAAACCGATAATGGCGTCAAGTTTTTTAGGAATGCTTTATAGAAAAAATAAGTCCCTGCACTTCGGTTGAGCTTCTTGATTGTAGCAAGAATATCATCAGCCATGGCATCAATTATATCTTTCTGATCTTGAGGCACTTTTTTAGAATACTTGTCTTTAGCCTCCTGATGCTGGTTATCTAGGTATTTATAGATATTTGTATTTATATCGACTGTTCCGTCAGCGAGTTTTTGTAGGAATTTGGTGACATAACTAGCATAAAACGAATTTAGTTCAACTCCGTTATCGGTAATCATATCAAGCGTATCTACAGCAACTATTTTTATTTGTTGCTCTAGTGTCTCGCATATCTTAGAAATCTGTGCTTTTATTTTCAGAAATTCAGTGATGCTTTTGTCCTGAAAATTGAGAATTTCACTTCGGTTATTTTCGTTTAGCAGCAACTTCCCTATCTCTAAAAAATCATGACTTACATCCCATGACTTATCATCATCTGTTTTTTCAGTGGCAAAATCAATGAGTAGTTTAGTTAAATCTTCATCCTCTCCTGCTTGCGCAATCATACTGTCTATGGCTTCGTTCAGAAGGCTTTCTGTATCCAGCGAAACCTCAAAGGTCATCGGCAGATTAAGATCTAACGTAAATGATCGTATCACCCGATGCGTAAACTTATCAATGGTAGAGATGTCAAACGATGCGTAATTATGGATGATTCTTTTGATAATCCGCTGTGATTTTTCTTGAATTTGCTTTTGGGTCATACCTGTTACTGCTATAATATCTCGGAGCATGTCAAGAGTTTTAGTATCAGGTGTGTCTTTGGCAAATTCTTCTAAAGTACCCACAATACGGGTTTTCATTTCCTCTACCGCTTTATTGGTAAAGGTAATGGCAAGTATGTTCTTGTAAGCGTCATCCCTTTTGGAACTCAGAATGATTTTGAGGTATTCTTTGACCAAAGTAAACGTCTTTCCAGAACCAGCGGAAGCATTATAGATTTCAAAAGCGTGTTTTTCGACCATAATTTTGTGGAAATTTCTAATGAACGAATTTAAGGAAAAAATAGCTCTATTTTGCTGAAAGAGGCTTGAATTACTAAAAAACAAAAACAGCAATTAAAATTGCTTTTAGAGGTTTCGAGTTTTTTAGTAAGGCTTTTTTGTGTATATTTATACCTCTAAATCACTAACAATTATTTACTATGAAACAGAATGTTCCGGTATCAACCATCATGACCAAAAATATTATCAAGCTTAATGTTTCTGATAGCTTGAATAAAGCAGAACGCATGTTTAAAGAAAATAAAATCAGACATATTCCTGTGATGGATGGAACCAAAATCATAGGAATGCTAAGCTATACTGATTTACTTCGAATCAGTTTTGCTGAAACCATAGATGAAGACGATGAGATTATTGATGTAACCGTTTACGACGTTTTTTCGATAGAGCAGGTAATGGCGAAAAAATTAGTTTGCATTACTCCAGACACGCCCATCAGAGAAGCTGCTGAGATATTAGCCAAACGCGAATTTCACGCCTTACCCGTTACAGAAGACAATAATCTAGTCGGAATTATAACAACTACTGATTTGATTCGTTATCTATTAGACCAATATTAGTCGGCTATTTTTCTTATAAAAAGCCTCTTCAAAGTCTTAGTGATTTAAGAGGCTTTTTGCTTTCTGAAAAGTAAAGTTAAAGTAGTTTATTTTAGTTGTTTTGAATAAAATCCATTCTTTAGCTCGCTTGTTCTTTGTTGTGGAACAAACTGATATTTTTGTTCAAAATAGTTAAGCAAAGATTCATTGACACAAGGCAAGTCTCCATTTCTTGTATTATAGAATTGATTTTCCGTAGGTGAATAATATTCTAAATTTCCTTTTTGTTTTTTTTCAAACTCCCAAGCATAAAACTTGGATGAGGGTTTAGGATATAGTAATTGTTCTATCTTAAAACTATCGGTTTGGTGATGATAGAGATTTGGTGTCAATTGATTTAGGTTGATTGCAAACAAAGCAACAATCGGCAGTAGTACCCCTATTAATACAACCCATTTGCCTAATTTGTTTTTCTTATCTATACACTCAACTATTTCGTTTGTGATGACAGCTCCAAAAAACAGTATTTCGGGTAGAAAGAACCGGAACTGTGGTGAGCTAAGAAGCAATAACACAAAGTGTATAAACAGTATGCAGTAGAGTGTTTTATACTGTTTTTGCTTTCTAAAAACAGTTGTAAACGGAAAGCAAACAAACAAAAGCAACATAGCTTTATTAAAAAATCCAGTAATACCTCCTAAGAGTATCCATGATTTTAATTTATCTCCAAGACTTAAAGACTCAATCGGGTTGCCTACAAAATAGCCTGAGTTTTCAGTAATTCTAGCTACAAACAAAAGCAATTCTCTTGGAACAAGCCAATTTACATCCAAAGAAAAATAAGAAAAAGGATACAGCGGATAACCTGAAAGCAAACTGTTTTTAATCATCCACAATACAGCGAAGAGCAATCCTATCAGCATAAAAAAACGCCAAGTTCTTCTATCTTTTTCCCAAAAAAACAACAGTAAAACCAAAGGGGCAATAGTAATCTTAACAAATATCAAAAACACCAAAAAGACTATGGCTATTTTGATGTTTTTCTGGGCTATAAACCAATAAAAAAGGATCGGTAGCACTAATAATATAGGCAAATCAGGTGAAGGTGCATCTAAAAACTGAAAGAACAATATATTGAAAATCAATAAGTAAAACATCCAAGTTTGTTCATTTTGGTTATAATATTCATTCAGATAATAGAAACTACATACGATAAAAATAAATCCGTTGATATCGTTGATGCTATCGGTTATAAAGCTAAAATTCAGTCCTGCTTGAAGCACATGCCACGGCGAACCTTGTGCCAAATAGATATGAAGGTTGCCCAATCCTTTGACAAAACCATATTCATTAAACCACTTTATTGTCTGCAAATAATAACTCTCATTGTCAATTACAAAAGGAAGTTGAGAGGATTTAGCCAATACTAAAATCACTATAATGACAAATACAAGCTTAAAAAAACGTTGCCAAGAGCGAAATTCAGCTAGACAGCTTTTGAGTTTTGTACTTACCTCTTTACTATAACCGAGTAGTAAAATCAAAAAAAGCAACATATTACAGATGAAAACCTCAATGTTTAATCGGTAGAAAAAGGCTGAAATCGTAAGAATAACCGTTTGAAAAACCACTCCCAAAAGCAAGGTTACAGCCAATGATGTATTGCGGATATTCAAAAGCTTCTCTGTTGCCACACCAAATGGCACAAAAAAGACAGTTAAAAAAATATAATATAAAACTAGTATCAGCATCCTATTTATACAAAACACAAAACTAAATAAAATTAGCTTGGCGTAAGACAGAAATCAACCTAGAAGTCAGTTCTAGTAACTAAGTAGATGTAAGAAAAATCCTTTATCTTTGAGCCTTTAACAAAAGATTATCGCCACACTACACGATTGTGCTATGATTTTTATTTAACTTCGTCTAAAAAGATTGATGAATCCTATATTGTTATTTATGAAAAGAAATTATAAAGCACTAGTGCTAGTGGGAGTCTTCGCTATTGCTCTTTGGAGTTTTATGCCTAAGAATGAGACTATAGATGCTTCACAGCATTCACAAAAAGACATACTATTATTAGAATTGGTAGTCAGAGTTCTTGAAAGTGGGCATTATAGCCACGTAGAAATAAATGACGAGTTCTCAAAAGGATTATACAGTAGCTACCTAGAAGCCTTAGACCCAAACAAACGTTTCTTTGTGCAATCAGATATAAATGAATTTGCAGCCTACGAAACTCGTTTGGACGACCAAATTATCAGCCGAGATATTTCTTTCTTTGACCTTACGCACGCTCGTCTGATGCGCCGTATAGACGAAGTGAAAGAGTACTACAAAGACATCCTAGACAAGCCTTTTGACTTCACGAAGGACGAGATTTTTAACCTTGATTTCGAAAACCAAGAATACGAGAAAGACCAAGCCGCACTAAAAGACAAATGGAGAAAACAGATCAAACTTTCTGTTTTATCTAAGATCTATGACAAAGAAAAAGCCCAAAAAGGAATCGACGAAAATGAGGAACTAGAGATCGACTCTGAAGCGGAAACAACAGATACTAAGAAGTCCAAAGAACCTGTCGAGATCAAATCTTTCGAGCAACTTGAAAAAGAAACTAGAGAAGCGGAACTAAAGATATTTGATGATTATTTCGATTTCATGAAAGAACAAACCAGAGACGATTGGTATGCAGTCTTTATCAATGCAATCACCGAACAGTTTGACCCGCACACTAACTATTTAGCACCTCAAGACAAAGAAAAATTTGATGTGAGCATGTCAGGTAAATTCGAAGGAATTGGTGCAAAACTGATGAAAAAAGGTGATTTCATCGAAGTCTCAGAGCTTATCTCAGGTGGTCCTGCCTGGAGAGAAGGTTTACTTGAAGTGGGTGACCTTATTACCCGAGTAGCGCAGGAAAACGAAGAGGCGGTCGATATTGCAGGTATGCGAATGGACAACGTGATTAAACTTATTAAAGGAAAGAAAGGCACTAAAGTCATCCTCACAGTCAAAAGAGTAGATGGCTCTATTAAAGATATTCCAATTTCAAGAGATGTCGTAGAGCTTGAGGAAACTTATGCCCGCTCGACTATTGTGGAAAAAGGCGGTAAGAATTACGGCATAATTTACCTTCCTAAATTCTATTTTGACGTAGAAGACAATAAGAGTAGAGATGCTGCAAAAGATGTGGCTCTTGAAATCGAACGCCTCAAAAAGGAGAATATACAAGGACTCATAATTGACCTAAGAGACAACGGTGGAGGATCGCTTCGGACAGCCGTAGATATCTCGGGACTTTTCATCGAGAAAGGACCTGTGGTTCAGGTAAGAAATCCGTCTGATAGAGGAGCAAACCTGAAGTTTAATAGTAGAAATATAGATATACACCAAGACAGAGATAGCAAGGTGCAGTGGGACGGACCATTGGTTGTATTAGTAAACAACTTTTCTGCCTCTGCTTCTGAGATATTTGCCGCAGCTATGCAAGATTACAACAGAGGAATAGTAATCGGAAGCAAACATACCTACGGAAAAGGAACGGTCCAAAACTTTGCTGTACTGAATAACTTTATTAGGAATTCAGACATTGATTTTGGCGCAGTGAAAATTACCACTCAAAAGTTTTATCGCATAAATGGTGGTTCTACACAACTCAAAGGAGTCGAGAGTGACATTGTGCTTCCAGATAGATATACCTATATCGACACGGGAGAGAGAGACTTAAAAACTGCAATGCCTTGGGATGAAATTCCAGCAGCGGATTATAAAATAGTAGCTCCGAAAAAAACCTTTGAACCTGTACTCCAGAAAAGCAAAAAGAGAGTAAGCCAAGACGAAACTTTCAGACTAATTGACCAAAGCGCAAAATGGATCAGCCAAGTTAGAGAAGATTTTGATTACAATATCAACTATAAGAAATTCATCGAGAGGGAAGAAAACATGGCACTTAAACGCAAGGAATTCGAAAAGCTTAAGGAATATAAAAACAGCTTGAGTTTCTCATCTTTGCCTTATGAAATTGAGCAAATGAAACAAGATTCGATACTTGGTAAAAAGCGTCAAAGATGGCACAAGAACCTAAACAAAGATATTTATGTTGATGAGGCAGTAAACATCCTAGAGGATTTAGCTAAAATCAAAACTCCTATGACACTTAGAAAATAACAGAACTTTAAAGATTCTATTTAGGTTGAATGTATCATTTTATATAGCCAAAAAATATGTCAATAGCAGGAGTTCATCTTCTGCTATTAACATTATAACCGGCATTACCGCCGTCGGGATACTTGTTGGCGCTATGGTTATGTTTGTAGTGCTTTCTGTCTTTAGCGGCCTTCGAGAATATAGCCTTTCGCTCATAAACAGTTCAGATCCAGACCTAAAACTCACTTCGATTGTCGGAAAAACTCTTGATTTCACAAAAGAAAAACAAGACCAATTAACGACTATCGACGGAATTGCACATTACAGTCGGTTTGTTGAGGAGCGCGTACTGTTGAGATTTAAATCCAAAGAACAAATTGCCCATATCAAAGGTGTAGATGAAGAATTTGAAACCGTAAATAAGGTTGAAGACTTTATTTATATGGGTGAATGGTTACCTGAAGGGAATCAGGCTGTTATTGACTATAATACTGCCTATCGCTTATCTGTTGGGATTTTTGACTTCGAAAACACCTTAGAGGTGATGGTTCCAAAAGCAGGCAAAGGCACGCTCTCGCACGAAGACTTTAACAAAATAGGCGTTCGCCCCGTTGGAATATATTCCTTTGACAACGACGAACAGACCACTGATTATATCTATATCGGATTGCCCCTAGCGCAACAGCTGCTCGATTTAAGCCCAAACAAAATTTCCGGCATAGAGTTCAAGCTAAAGCCAAACGCCTCAGAAAACAAGGTTAAATCGGCCTTACAGGAAGTGTTTGGTAAGGATGTAGCAGTCAAAAACAGAACCGAGCTAAATCAAACTCTACACAAGATGCTCAATACCGAAAATCTAATCGTGTATTTGATTATTACCCTAGTGATTATCATTACCCTTTTCACACTTATCGGCACTATTATTATGGTGATTTTAGACAAAAGACAACACCTGAAAACACTCTATAACCTTGGGATGAAAATCAAAGAGTTGCGTAGAGTTTTTCTGTTTCAAGGGATTATGTTGAGTTTTTTAGGATGTATGGCTGGAATACTATTAGGGGTTGTCATCGTACTTATCCAACAGCAGTTTTCCCTTTGGATGCTTAGCCCAACATTGGCATATCCGGTGAGTTTTTCTTTTCTGAATCTATTTATTGTATTTACGACAATTATGACATTGAGTTTTTTGGCCTCTAAAATTGCTTCAGACAGAGTTTCAGAAAAGT
>CAZRCB010000077.1:0-9975 GCA_964598455.1 uncultured Flavobacterium sp. | reverse complement strand
TTTAACATAAGTGAATATTTTTTTCGTATATTTGCCGAATATAAATACTAACAGGCTCCTGCCTTTTGCCTTTTCTGAATTAGTTTAAGAACATTTTTTCTCTCTCTCAGTATTCGCTTTTTCAGTTGCCACCATTTAATCAAATTTACTATTATGAATATATTTGTAGGCAATCTGAACTTTCAGACTTCAGAAGAAGAATTGCAAAATGCATTTGCTCCGTACGGAGACATTACTTCAGTAAGAATCGTTACTGATAAATTTTCAGGGCGTTCAAGAGGCTTCGGTTTTATAGAGATGCCCAACCAAGAAGAGGCTGAGAAAGCTATAAACGAGCTAAACAACCATACGCTTAACTCAAGAATGATTGTAGTTAACGAAGCAAAACCACAAGAAAACAATAGCCGTTCTAACACGTCTAACCGTTACTAATACATTTCTATTGATTGTTTAATTTATCTTTTTCAGATTAGTTATATCAACTATTTCTTATCTGAAAAAGGGAAACATACAATCGCTTTTAATCCCCCCAATAATCTATTGTTTTATTGATAACAATAGATCTGCTGAAACATTGTATTTCAGCGTACACACTCTATGAACTTTAAAGACTTAAACATTATACCGCAAATTCTAAAAGCGGTAAACGAAGCTGGATATACATCAGCGACCGAAATACAACACCAAGCGATTCCGCATATTCTAAGAAAAGAAGACGTCATCGGTTGTGCACAAACTGGAACAGGTAAAACAGCATCCTTTGCTATTCCTATTCTACAATTATTACAAGAAAACCCTTCTACACAAAGAAGCATTCGTACATTAGTACTGACTCCCACAAGAGAATTAGCTATACAAATCAGCGATAACTTCAAATCATACGGTAAGTATTTACCGATGAAGCACTTGGCTATTTTTGGAGGTGTTCCTCAAGGCAAACAAGTAGATGCACTCAACAAGGGCATTGATATACTGATTGCTACGCCGGGAAGACTATTGGACCTTATCAGCCAAGGCTGTATCAATCTATCCAAAATAGAGATATTAGTGCTAGATGAAGCTGACCGAATGTTAGATATGGGGTTTGTAAACGACGTAAAGAAGATACTTACTAAAGTACCTGCAAAAAGACAAACTCTTTTCTTCTCGGCAACTATGCCCACTGAGATCAGAAAGTTTTCTCAGACGATACTAAATAATCCGAAAGAGATTAGTGTAACTCCTGTTTCCTCTACAGCTCAAACTGTGCAACAATCGGTATATTTCGTAGAGAAAACTGAAAAACTAGAATTGCTTGTTAGCATCCTAGAAGACAAGTCCATCGAGCGCTCACTTGTTTTTGCACGTACGAAACACGGTGCAGACAAACTAGTCAAACAATTGACAAAGACAGGTATTTATGCCGCTGCTATCCACGGAAATAAATCACAAAATGCTAGACAAAAAGCATTAAGCGATTTTAAAACTAGTAAAATTAGAGTATTGATAGCCACTGACATTGCTGCAAGAGGGATTGATATTGATGAATTACCTCACGTAGTAAACTACGAATTACCAAATGTTCCAGAGACTTATGTTCACCGAATTGGTAGAACAGGGCGGGCTGGATCAGCAGGAGTAGCCGTTTCTTTTTGTGATACTGAAGAGAAAAAAGAATTGAGAAACATTCAGAAACTAATTGGCTTCACAATGCCAATTATGACACAAAAGGGCAAGGTATCTATGTCTATCTAACACAAAATACAAATTATACTATGGCAGATTCTTTTTCGAAAAAAGAAAATAAAAAGAAAAAAGCGAAGAAACTAATAGATAAAGTTTCGAGAAGAGAAGACCAAAAACTAATAACAATAAAGGTAAGAGTCTCGAAGATATGATTATCTATGTAGATGTAAACGGGAACTTTACGTCCGTTCCGCCAAACCTTCAGGATAAAAACGAAGGAGTTGTACATAAAAGAATTCCTCAAGGTTCAGCTAGCGCCGATAGAGATGCTACATTTACGGGAACCGTAACCTATTTCAGTGAAAAAGGCTATGGCTTTATAACCGAAGACGGCACAGGAGAAAACGTGTTTTTCCATCACGGACAGCTAAACCAAAGTGTTGACAAGCATGACAAGGTAAGCTATAAAAAGGAATCAACCCCTAAAGGAGCTAGGGCAATTGACATAAAAAAGTAACATAATAAATCAATTTAATAAATCAAGTAATGCAAGAAGGTACAGTAAAATTTTTTAATGAAACTAAAGGTTTTGGTTTCATTTCACAAGAAAACGGAAATGAAGATATTTTTGTTCACAACACAGGACTATTAGACAATATCCGTGAGAACGATAGAGTTATTTTTGACATCGAACGCGGTCAAAAAGGCTTAATCGCAGTAAACGTAAAAAGAAAAGAGTAAAACAACCTGTTTTTTGTTTGCGAAGAGGATGTGTGAATTTGTCATACATCCTCTTTTTTTTTGGTATGTAGAGCAATGAGTGAATTGCTATATCAAAAATAAAAAGAGAATACCTGAATTCGTTTGGGTATGCTCTTTTTATCTACATCAATATCAATAAAAATCTGTTTGAAGTGCTTTAGAACTTATACACAAAAGCATTGACGTTCATACCTGCTCCAACAGAAGCAAACAAGACTATATTGCCTTTTTCGATTTTGTGTTCTGGTAATTCTCCGTTGAGAATCATCTTAAGGAGTGTCGGAATTGTAGCCACACTAGAGTTTCCTAACTTATGGATAACCATAGGCATAATATGCTCAGGCACTGGTGCATCGTATAACTGAAAAAATCTATTTACGATAGCTTCGTCCATTTTTTCGTTGGCTTGATGTATGATGATTTTATCGAGTTGGTCAATGGTATAACCACTCTCATCAAAACATTTCTTCATCGCTCCGGGAACGTTCAGAAGGGCAAATTCATAGATTTTTCTGCCGTTCATCTTGATGTATTTTGTATCAGGACAGCTTTGGGTATTAAAGGATTTTCCGAAGTAAAGGAAGTCTTTTTCTTTGAGCGTAAAAGAAGCCGATACATGAGATTTCATTCCTGAATCATCAGTGCTCAGCTCTACAATGGCTGCTCCTGCTCCATCGGCATAAATCATACTGTCTCTGTCGTGAATATCCACAACGCGAGATAAGGTCTCTGCACCAATTACTAAACATCGCTTGGCGATACCAGCTTTGACAAAAGCATTGGCTTGAATCATCCCTTCGATCCAACCTGGGCATCCGAAAAGGACATCATAGGCAACGCAGAAATTATTCTCTATTCCCAACTCATGCTTAACTCTCGAAGCAAGACAAGGCACCGCATCAGATTGGATAGTACCAAAACGCACATCACCAAAATTATGGGCAAAAATAATATAATCAATGGACTCTAGGTCTATTTTGGCATCAGCAATGGCAGCTTTAGCAGCAATGAGTCCTAGGTCAGAAGTGACTTGGTCAGGGCTAGCATAACGACGCTCTTCGATACCCGTTATTTCTTTGAGTTTATTAGCTATTGTTGCGTTGTTTTGCTTTAAAGCCTCTCCACTTTCGTCTAAAAAATGATGCTTGTCAAAAAATAGATTAGTAATGGTCTGCGAAGGGATATAATTACCTACTCCTATAATTTTTGTTGTCATCAATCGTAGATTGCTTTTTACAGAACCCTCTTGGTTGAGAGTAAATTAAAGCGACGAGGTAAATATAACAAATTAAACTACGCATCCCATAGTGAGTATCTAAAAACTTATTCTACACCCATTGCACTAAAGCCTTTAGAAAGTTCTCAAAACTCAAACAAAACAGATGATTATGAAGAGGTTAGGAGCTTTCTTTAGTCAAACTTTAAGTTTAGTGGTCTCACTTAAGTTCTTCTTGGTTTATTTTAATGGAATTTGGGTTAAAAGCTACAAAAGCAATTGAAATACATAAGATTAAAGCAATACCAAAAAGCGTATGGTTAATTTTCGGGATTAAAAATATTCCATAGGCAGTGAGGCCTTGAATAGCAAGTGCAAGTTCATTCAGAAATACCCCAATTGCAAAACTTATGAGCCCCCTTTTGATGACTTTGCTCAAGGGCATCAATTGGTTAGAATAGATATAATACAACAAATACAAACTGATTATTGCCAATAGAACCAAATGCAAATAACCGATGGCAATAGTCCTGAAACCAAAAGCAAGGCTACTCAAAGACGGAATAGCCGACATTAACTGCAAAACAAATTTCAACGTAGCACATAAAACGATAAACCTCAAAATATTTTTCAGAAATAATGGCTTGTCCTGAAACTGCTGTTTGTTGTTCTTAAGCATACTCACAAGCATCATTATCCATATAACCAACTGGACAAAGGCAAATGAAACAGCCATACCTATCACCCAAGAAGGTAAATCTGCCCATAAAACAGAAAGGAAATAACCCGCTAAACAAGAGGCGAAAAACCACGGATAAAAACTAGAGAAGCGCTTAATTTGCCCGACATTGAGCTTGAGCGAATCTAACAACAAACCCATACAAGCAAAGAAAAACCAACCGTTATACTGAAAGTGAAGATAAAAATATATCGACCCGAGTTGATACGACTGAACGATGTTTTTAGTCGCTGTCATATACGCAAGTCCAAAGGTTCCGATAGAGGAGATTACCAAGAAAAACAAAGCTCCTGAAAGCCATTTTCTGACAATCGGTTTGTGGTGGATGGTTTTTAAGTCTTTGTAATATGCATACGAAAAGCCATAAGAGACGAAGATAGACAAAGTCGAGAACAGAATAGACCAAAACGCATAACTCTGCAAAATAAACGCCACCATCATTCCGTAAGCGGTGAATAAGTTAGCGATAAGATACCAAGAGTATTTGGTAAGTTTTACAGACCTCGCATTTTGATCTAAGAAATAGACCATCAACACCATGATTGTGTGGGTAATCCAACCTGCAAAAGCAAAGTGTGAATGCGAATGCAACAGATTTTTAAATTCCAAGGCTGGAAAAGGAAAGCCCATTTTGTATCGCAACAAGGTGCCTAATAAAGCAACTAAGAAGAGGTTGACCAGCGAGAACTTTAGCCAGAAGCCTATTTTGAACTTCATCTAGTAATAGATTTTATGGTTGACAATCTCGATGATATTCTTATTAGCCATCTTTGAGATGGTTCTTATGACCGTTTCTACTCTAAGCCCCGTAAAGTTTGCTATTTCTTGACGCGTAAAAGGAATGAGTTCTTTTTTGCTCTCTTTTTTGTAGGAGTCTAAAAAAGCTTTGATTCTAAACTCTGATTTCTGGTTGATAATATCTTTAGAGGTAGTAGCTTTGTTGTGTATTCTACGAGCCATAAGCCTCAAAAAGTCCTTATGAATATCAGGATTTTCGTCTAATATTTTCAGAAAGATATCTTTGGGGATTCTAATTACTTCGCTATCAACACACGCCACGGCTGAGGCCGGATAAATTTCGTCTATAAAAAGCGGTGGCTCTCCAAAGCTTTGACCTCTAAGGAAATAGCCTTGAGTGAACTCCTTGCCCTCGTCATTCGTGTTAAACATCTTTATGTTTCCGCTGACAACTTGGTAGTAAAAATGAGGCGTATCTTTCTCTAAGAACAATACTTCTCCTTTTTGATAGCTCTTGAATGTCGCTCCATAAGAAACGAGTAATTCGAGTGGAATTTGTGTCTTCATTGTTTGTATTGCTTAAGAACTTCACTTACAAATCTACTGAAAAAAGATTATAATACCCTGTAAAAACAGCGCTCAATACTTCTTATCAAACTCGCAGTGGTTGTTCTATTTTTACAAATACACCTTTATTATCTGTTCGCATTAGCGAATGTTCAATTATCAATAAGCTAACATCAGTCATATTTATTAACTCATAAAACTCTTTAGAAAGCCTGATTTCACGCTGAATGTCGTTGAGTTGTGTGCTCCATTTTCTTAGTTGCTTCTGTGCTAGCAATAATTCAGTGTCGTTTCTGACTATCCCAGCATACTTGAGCATACATTCTTGAAGTATTTTTTTTCGATTTTGTATGAAAGCTAGCGGAATAACCTCTCCGCTTAGTTTATAATTTGCCTTAATTTGCCTATTTGCTGGTTGCGTTGTATAGTTATCTGTCACATAGTTGAAAATCCTATCTGCATATACCAATGCCTCTAAAAGTGAGTTAGATGCTAATCTATTAGCACCGTGCAGACCGGTTCTCGCACATTCACCACAGGCAAAAAGTCGTCCTATTGAAGTCTGTCCGTCAGTGTTTACGGCAATTCCTCCACAGATATAATGCTGTGAGGGCGCCACTGGGATCCAATCTTTGGCAAGGTCAATTCCCATAGCCTTACAGGTCTGCGCAATCATCGGGAAGTGCTCTGAGAAGGCTTCTTGGTCTAAGTGGGTGCAGTCCATATATACAAACTTGTCACCTGACTTCTTGAGTTCTATATCGATGCTTTGCGACACAATATCTCTTGATGCCAATTCACCTCTAGGATCATACTTCAGCATAAAGCGTTCGCCTTCTTTGGTTTTGAGAAAAGCGCCAAACCCCCTGACTGCTTCTGAGATCAAAAAAGTAGTGCTCATCTCAGGATTATAGAGTGCCGTTGGGTGAAACTGTACAAACTCCATATCCATAATCTTTGCCTTGGCTCTTTTTGCCATAGCAATACCGTCACCTGTAGCCACCATTGGGTTAGTCGTATGGCCATAAACCTGTCCGATACCTCCGGTAGCTAGGATAGTATAATCTGCCTTGAGAGCAAAGACTTGGTTTGATTTTTCGTTGAGTATATAAGCGCCCAAACAACTGTTTTGTTCGACAATCAAGTCTAAAGCAAAGTGATAATCTAAGATAGAAATATTAGTCGAACGCTTGGCTTGTGCCAATATCGCTCGTTCTATCTCAAAACCCGTTTGGTCTTTGTGGTGCACCACGCGGTGGTCAGAATGTCCGCCTTCTTTGCCTAAATCTAATTCGTTGTCGCTGTTTAGGTCAAACCTTGCTCCCCAATCCATGAGTTCTTTCAGGCGTTGAGTACCGTTTTTGACAACCATATCCACGACCTCCGTATCACACAGACCATCGCCGCATACCAAAGTGTCTGCAATGTGGTTGTGATAGGAATCGTTGCTGTGGGTCACTATGGCAATGCCGCCTTGTGCATATTTTGTATTCGATTCATCTTCGCTGGATTTAGTAACCACAGCTACCCTCTTATCAGGGAATTGAGTAGATAACTTAATCGCCAATGACAAGCCTGCCACTCCTGAACCGATGATCAGAAAGTTAGCCTTTTCCATTACACAGATAGTTTAAGCATTCTGTCAATTGGAATAAGGGCTTTGAGTCGGGTGTCTTCATCGATGATAATTTCAGGCGATTCGTTGACCAAGCAATCATAAACTTTCTGAAGTGTATTCACTTTCATAAAAGCACATTCGCTACAAGCACAGGTATTATCTTCGTTTGCTGGTGCAGGTATAAGTATTTTATCAGGTACTACTTGACTCATTTTATGCAAAATACCCGCTTCTGTAGCTACGATAAACTTATGGTGCGGATTGGTCTGCACGTAGTTGATCATCCCTGCTGTCGAGCCAATGTAGTTGGCTGTTTTCAAGATATGCATTTCTGATTCAGGGTGTGCAATAATTTGTGCATCAGGGTGCTCTTTGTATAAATTGAGTAATTTTTCTAGCGAAAAAGCTTCGTGTACGATACAAGCTCCGTCCCAAAGTAGCATATCTCTACCTGTTTCTTTGATTAAGTATTTGCCCAAGTTCTTATCCGGCGCAAAAATTATAGGTGTCTCTTTTGGTACCGATTCTACAATTTTGACCGCATTAGACGAAGTACACACAATATCGCTCATAGCTTTTATCTCAGCCGAGCAATTCACGTAGGTAATCACCAAATGATCTGGATGTGCTGCTTTGAATTTTCTGAATAAATCTGGAGGACAAGAGTCTGCCAAGGAACATCCTGCTTCCATATCAGGCAATATAACCTTCTTATTCGAATTTAGGATTTTTGCAGTCTCCGCCATAAAATGAACGCCAGCAAAGAGGATGATATCCGCCTCTACCTTTACGGCTTCTTGCGATAGTCCCAAGCTATCGCCTACATAATCGGCAATGTCTTGAATATCGGACTCCTGGTAATAGTGCGCCAATATCACAACATTTTTGTCTTTCTTGAGTTGAAGTATTTTCTTCTTTAATTCATCCATTTACTAAAGTAATATTGAAATATAATTGCCAAAATAACTTCTTATATCTCAGCTATACTATGATAAAAATCAGTATTTAACTCAGAACCTTATACGCCATGGTCTGGGCAATATTGGCAGCGCTCTGCATCATATCATTGGCAACAGGACCTACAAACAGACTACAAACTGTCTGCTGAAACAAATCTAGCCAATGAGTAAACTGCTCTGCCCTAAGCGGACTCTGCTCGTGCAATTGCTTGTGTACAAACATTGGGTTGCCATTGAAGTTGCCCGTACCGAAGAGGATAACCTCCCAAAAGTCATACATCTTGGGCAAGTGATGACTCCAATCTGTCTTGGCGACGTCGTTAAACAAATAGCCAATCACCTCATCCTTCTGCACACGCGCATAGAAAGTATTGATTATATGCTCTATGTCGGCTCTGTTTTCTATATCCCTCATCATAATTTGTAATCAGATTTAATAAAACAAAAGTAGTCAATAAATAGTCTTTGATTTGTGACATATGTCATACGCGAAACAGTAATCACAGAGCTAGTATAACTAAGTGAAAACCCTGTGCTAAGCTCAGCGAATTTTGGTGCTATTCACTTGCAAAAGACTGAGCTAAATAATACTTTTGAGGCTTGATAATCCTATGAAAATTCGTTATACTTGATTGTCAATTTACACCTACACTACTATGAATGATTTCTTGAAATACCAAGCACAAACAACCAAATTCCCTTTAGGAGTAGAGGTTTCTCACGCTAAAGGTTCTTATATATATGACACGAGCGGAGGCAAACACCTTGATTTTGTGGCGGGAGTCTCTGCCTGCACACTCGGACACTGCCATCCAAGAGTGGTAGAAGCTATCCAGAAACAAGCACAAACCTATATGCACGTGATGGTTTATGGCGAATATTCACAAAGTCCAGCGGTGGAATACTGTAAGTTATTGGCAGAAAATTTACCCGAACCACTCAAGAAAACTTACTTGGTCAATTCGGGTACTGAGGCTACAGAGGCATCAATAAAACTCGCGCGAAGAGTTACTGGGCGTTCAGAGATTATCTCTATGAACAACGCCTATCACGGCAACACGATGGGTTCTATGAGCGTGATGAATCACAAAGAACGCAAAGCTCCTTTCTTGCCCCTTCTACCCGATGTACGTTTTATCGACTTTAATAATACTGACCAACTCGATCAAATCACCGAAAAAACAGCAGGTGTCATCCTCGAAAGCATTCAAGGTGGCGCGGGTTTCATACAACCCAAGGACGGTTATTTTAAGAAGTTAAAACAGCGATGTGAAGAAGTTGGGGCGCTTATGATTGTAGATGAAATACAACCTGGTTTTGGGAGAACGGGAAAATTATTCGGTTTTCAGAACTATGACGTAGTGCCGGATATCATTACCATCGGTAAGGGAATGGCTGGAGGAATGCCTTGTGGTGCGATTGTTTCCTCCGCAGAGATGATGGATACGTTGTCTGACAATCCGAGTATGGGGCACATCACTACTTTTGGCGGTAATCCTGTTATCGCCGCAGCTTCACTTGCCACGCTTAGAGAAGTGCTAGAAACAGACCTGATGCCACAGACCTTAGTCAAAGAAAAACTATTTAGAGCGCTCCTAGTGCATCCACTCATTACTGAAGTAAGGGGAAAAGGACTAATGCTAGCCGCAATGACTCTGAGTGAGGATATTACAAATCAAGTAGTGCTGAAATGTAAAGACAAAGGACTTAT
>CAZRCB010000076.1:0-9999 GCA_964598455.1 uncultured Flavobacterium sp. | reverse complement strand
GTACAGGAATCTAAATTAAAAACTCAAATAATATCAAAAGTAAATTCGTATATCCTTGCCATTGATACGTTTGTCGATAATGAAAATCCCTTCAGAGACCCTAATTATTCTATCAATGATTTGTCAAACGAAATGAATATTCCTTCTAGTCATCTTTCTTTTATTTTTAAACATCACTGTAAGTTCTCTTTTGTGGAGTATAAAAACTACTCCAAAATAAAAGATGCTATAAACCTGATCAATGAAAACTTTTTAGACTCAAAAACTTTAGATTCTCTAGCCTATAAAGTTGGTTTTAAGTCTTATAATTCGTTTTTCATCTATTTTAAGAAACAGACCAATTACTCGCCAAAAGAGTATTTGCTATATATGCAAAACAAGTTGAAAGTGTAGTTGACTAGATATGAAATCGGTTATATTAAATTTCAGATCTTTTAGAGCGAACGAATTTGACCTATTTAAAATGTGAATTATTGAATACTCTGGTAGGTACTAAAAACAAAAAAGCCCGTAAATCAATAGATTTACAGGCTTTTGTTCTTACATAGTTTGTTAGTAGTGGAGTCGGAGAGAATCGAACTCTCGTCCAAACGAGCAATCAAAGAGCTTTCTACACGCTTAGTTTCAGTTTAGGTTTTCGACCAAAAGTCAGGCCTGAGACAACCGTTTTTGGCTTAGCTTTATCAGTGTCAAGAGGGATTCAAAGCATTACCCTCTCTAGGTTTATATTTCCGGTTCCCCTGAATCAAACGCCGTAAACCAAGGCTTTTGAGGAGAATCAAGCTTTCCTACCTTGTAGGAACTTGGCAAATCTTACTGTGATTCAGATTATGCAGCTAGAGCGTAGTTATTTTCGCCGTTTAAAAAAGTTGCATAGCAGATATTAACGAGCCTACCATACTTGGCTCGACGTGCTTACTAATCAATTCCACTCGCTGTCAAAACCGGTCGACCCCATTAGTAGATATATAAAAAACTTTAGTGCAAATATACAAAAAAATCAATCAATTCATTTCTGTATGTAGTAAATATTAATTACTTTCGTTGGCTTTATTAAAGCAACACAATGCAGAAGAAAATTATACTCCTTATTGGAGGTCCAGGAACGGGCAAATCAACACTCATTGAAACTCTTTCTAAAAGAGGATACGTATGCTATCCAGAAATTTCTAGGGAGGTTATCCTTGAAGCACAACAACAAGGAACAGAACAACTCTTCCTAGAAGACCCGCTACTCTTTAGTCAAAAATTATTAGAAGGTAGAATAAAACAATATGAAGCTGCTTTGGCTGAACAAGAAGATATAATCTTTATTGACAGAGGAATACCCGATGTGGTGGCTTATATGCACTTTATTGGAGATAGAACTTACCCAGAATCTTTTACGGTTGCTAGCAAAAGGCACCGCTACACAAAACTCTTTATTCTGCCGGTTTGGGGCGAAATATACCTCACAGACAATGAGCGATATGAAAGCCTAGAAGAAGCTCAGAAAATCCAAGAACACCTGGTTCAGACTTATACAGACTTTGGCTATGATATGACTGAAGTGCCAAAAGATACGCCAGAGAACAGAGCTGATTTTATATTAAAACACTTAGACTTTTAGTTTAACAAGCTTTTTTAACCAACCACTTTTTTATTTAATCAAAACCAACTAGACTTGCTTAAAATTTCTTATTTTTGCAGGTAGTATTTTTAAAAGCAAAATAGTATTATGAGAACAATTCAATTCAGAGAGGCTATATGTGAGGCAATGAGCGAAGAAATGCGCAGAGATGACTCTATTTACTTGATGGGAGAGGAAGTAGCTGAATATAATGGAGCTTATAAGGCATCAAAGGGAATGCTCGATGAGTTCGGACCTAAAAGAGTAATTGATACTCCGATTGCTGAACTAGGTTTTGCTGGAATTGCAGTAGGATCAGCGATGAATGGAAATAGACCAATTGTAGAGTTTATGACTTTTAACTTTTCATTAGTTGGTATTGACCAAATCATCAATAACGCTGCCAAAATGCGCCAGATGTCTGGAGGGCAATTCAATATGCCTATCGTTTTTAGAGGACCAACAGCCTCTGCTGGACAATTAGGGGCCACACACTCACAGGCTTTCGAGAATTGGTTCGCCAATACTCCAGGACTTAAAGTCGTTGTCCCTTCTACACCATATGACGCAAAAGGACTCCTAAAATCAGCCATCAGAGATAACGACCCTGTCATATTTATGGAATCCGAACAGATGTACGGAGACAAACAAGAAGTTCCTGAAGAAGAATATACAATTCCGCTAGGGGTTGCTGATATCAAAAGAGAAGGTACAGATGTGACCATCGTTTCTTTCGGTAAAATTATCAAAGAAGCCTACAAAGCAGCTGACGAATTAGCTAAAGAAGGTATTTCTTGTGAGATTATCGACTTGCGCACCGTACGTCCGATGGATCACGAAACTATTTTAGCTTCCGTAAAGAAAACCAATAGACTAGTAGTGTTAGAGGAAGCATGGCCTTTCGGAAGTGTAGCTTCTGAGATTACCTATATCGTACAAGAAAGAGCATTTGATTATCTCGATGCCCCGATACAAAGAATCACCACAGCCGATACACCTGCGCCATTCTCACCTGTCTTACTAAAAGAATGGTTGCCGAATGCTGAAGATGTAATTAAAGCAGTCAAAAAAGTAGCTTACGTAAAATAAGCTCAAAAAATAAAATACAGCAATGTATTCTAAAGTATAAAACCTACATACGCCTGCGTTTGTAGGTTTTGTCTATAAAAACATAAAATAATAATGAGTACTATGAACAAAGGTAGCAACGACAGAAAAAAACCGTCTTCAGGGAAGCCGAAGTTTTCTGACAGAAAATCAGAACCAAAAGAAAAATCGAAGTTTATAAAAAAGAGTGATTCTTTTTCTAAACCTTCAAAATCAGCCTCCAAAAAATCGGTAGTTGCAAAACCTGAAACAACTAACAAGCCCAAAGCTAAAGCAGATCCTGACACAATCCGATTGAATAAATACATCGCTAATTCTGGTGTTTGTTCCAGGAGAGAAGCAGATATTTATATCGCCTCGGGCAACGTAAAAGTAAACGGTGAGATCATCACAGAATTAGGACATAAGGTCAAAAGAAGTGATAAAGTTCTGTTTGACGGCACCTTATTGACACCCGAAAAAAAAGAATATATACTCCTAAATAAGCCCAAAAACTTTTCGACCTCATCTAATTCTATACAGAATAATGTAGCAAACCTAGTTAGCGGAGCTAGTAAATACCCATTACTTCCCGTAGGTAGAATGGACAGCACCACTACAGGATTACTTCTCTTTACTAACGATCATGATATGATTACGAAATTCACGCAAGAGAGTCAACGCTCGTCAAAAATCTATCAGGTAACTTTAGACAGAAATCTGAAATTTGAAGATTTAGAGCGAATTCAAAAAGGAATTACCATAGATCAACACAAGGTATATGTAGAAGAAATAAGCTATATCGATGATTTACCTAAGACGGAAATTGGGCTTAAAGTAAGAACATCAAACGTAAAAGTGATCAGAAATATATTTGAAGAATTGAAATATGACGTTCTGAAAGTGGATAGAGTTACTTTTGCTGGACTTACCAAGAAAAATTTACCAAGGGGAATGTGGAGAGCCTTAACCGAACAAGAGATCATCAACCTCAAAAATCTATAGACAATTTAGATATTGTTCTTTTTATCCTAAAAAAGCCGTTTCACAACAAGAAGCGGCTTTTTTCGTTGTAATATTTCAGTTGAAATAATTAAGTTAGACTAGCGGTTTAAGCCTAGTCATTGTGATTTGTTTATATTTGCATCAAGTGTTGGATAGCGGAAAATGAGTAGATTTTTGTGTGTTATATTTTTAG
Organism: uncultured Flavobacterium sp.; assembly: GCA_964598455.1. Taxonomy (GTDB): domain Bacteria; phylum Bacteroidota; class Bacteroidia; order Flavobacteriales; family Flavobacteriaceae; genus Flavobacterium. The sequence goes on along the minus strand of CAZRCB010000076.1, from coordinate 6,106 downwards.
TCGTCAGCAATCTTGTTTTTGCTCAAAACTTCTATCTAGAGCTACAAACCAATCATCCTAATCAAAAGCAAATCCTCGACTCACTCGGCTATCAAAAGCAATTTACTACCCCCAAAGCAATTGTTGATTTCACTAAACAATTCTCAGAAAGACTGACAAAGATAGGTTATCTTCAACACCGAATTTCCTCTCTTCAGAAAACTAATGACTCTACTTTCGTCTCTCAATTACAACTCGGCAAGAGGACCTCAACTCTCAGAATTATTACTACTCACACGCCATTTCTGAAAGAAATGAACTTTGTCAAGCAAGATACCATTTTGGTGTCTATAACCGATACAGAAGCTTTCTTGAATGCTCTACTGCAACAATTAGAACAAAGCGGATTTGCGATTTCTAAGCTCAAATTAGAGAATTTTCGGCTAGAGGACAACTTGCTCACCGCTCATCTAAAAGAGGAAATTAGCGCCAAAAGAAGCCTTGATGACATCGTGGTGATGGGTTATACCAAATTCCACGAAGGGCATAAAAAACAGCTCAAACGCATGTATAGAAAACGAACTCTGAACCAGCAAACGCTCAAAGAATTATATCAAGATGTTCAGAAGTTCTCGTTTGTCAACCAAATTAAACCACCAGAGATTTTGTTTACTAAAGATTCTACACGGGTATTTATCTATTTAGAGAAGGCCAGAGCCAATAGTTTTGACGGCTATGTAGGTTTTAATACCGACAAAGATGATAAGGTTCAGTTCACGGGTTATTTAGATTTATTGTTGAACAACGCGCTGAATTCAGGTGAGTGCCTTAAGTTATATTGGAAAAACGACGGAAACCAGCAACAGACTTTTGACTTTTCGGCAGAGCTTCCGTATGTGTTCAACACGCCTTTTGCGCTGAGAGGAAATCTAAACATCTACAAACAAGACAGCACTTTTCAGACCACGAAAACCAATTTTGATCTAGGCTACTACCTCAAATACAACCAAAGGATTTATTTGGGTTATGAATCTGTGAATTCTAATGACATTCAAAGTGTGAGTTCGATGAGTTTGAATGACTTCAAAAGCACTTTTTTCACTTCTACTTTTGAATATTTTGATTTCAATAGAGAGGATTTCCTTTTTCCCGAAAAAAGGAAATTTATACTCAAAGGCGGAGTAGGTAAGAGAGACACTTCTTTTGGTGATACCAACCAATATTTTGCTCATCTGACAGGTTTTAATAATTTTTACTTAAACGAGAAAAATATCATTCACTTAAAGATGGATGGTTATTATCTCCAAAGTGATTCTTATGTCATCAATGAGCTACATCGGTTTGGGGGAATTAATTCTATTCGTGGATTTCAAGAAAATTCACTCCAAGCTAGCTTTCTCTCAGGATTGATGTTAGAATATCGCTATGTATTGGCACCTAGTATTTATGTGCATACTATAACCGATTATGCTTATTTTCAGGATAAAGCTTCGGATATCAACAAAAAACTCTTAGGACTTGGGTTCGGGCTTGGATTTATTACCAACAACGGACTCTTTAATTTTGTATATGCCAACGGAAGTGCTGACAATCAGGAAATAAAATTCTCTAACTCAATTGTACATATTAGTTTTAAAACTAATTTTTAGAGTATGTGTGACTTTAGAAATACTTTGTTATATTTACCACTAATCAAATATAAATTCAGTTTAGACCTACTTTTCTATGAAACTAAAACTCACGTTATCTCTACTGCTTATCAGTTTTTTAAGTCAAGCTCAAATCAAAGGAAAAGTCACCGATAGCTATGGAACGCCAATTCCGTATGTGAGCGTTTTAGTAGAAAATACTTATATAGGGACTTCCTCTAACGATAACGGCGATTATCAACTTGACATTACCAAAAAAGGAGCGTATAAATTAGTGGTCAAAAGTTTGGGTTTCAAGACAGCTGTTCTGCCTATTGAAGTCAACTCTTTTCCGTTTGTTCAGAACGTTACACTTGAGGTACAGTCTTATGTGATGGAGGAAATTGTGATTACCAGCAGGGAGAATCCGGCTTATGGCATCATCAGAAACGCCATCAAGAACAAGAAAATCAATACAGATAAGACCGACAAATTCACAGCTGATTTCTACTCAAAAGGGATTTTTAAGGTCAAAGATATCCCTGAGAAAATATTCGGACAGAAAATTGATTTAGAGGATATGGGTGCGGGCTTAGACTCCACTCGTTCTGGAATTTTATACCTCTCTGAAACTATTTCTAAAATCACAGTTCAAAAACCAGGAAAGCTAAAAGAACGCATTATAGCTTCAAAAGTAAGTGGCAATGACAACGGATTTAGCTTTAATACGGCGCAAGGAACAGACTTGGATTTCTACAATAATTATATCGATTTCGGCTCCATGTTGATTTCTCCGATTGCTGACAATGCTTTTGCTTACTATAAATACAGGCTAGAGAGCACTTTTACCGATGAAAACGATCATCTGATCAATAAAATTGAAGTGATTGCCAAACGCGATAAAGAGCCTGTTTTTGAAGGCTATATTTATATTGTTGAGGATTCGTGGGCTATTTATGCAGTTGAGCTAAACATCAAAGGCTACCGAATGAATCAACCATTTATTGATAACTTGGATTTGGTTCAAAACTACGGATACAACTCTGAAAATGACAAATGGACCAAGAATTTACAGACATTTGACTTTGAAGCAGGCTTTTTTGGTATAAAATTCAACGGAAAATTCACTCACGTTTTCTCTAATTATACTTTCGTAGATAATTTTGAGAAGAGAACCTTTACAAAAGAAATCATTTCTTTTGACAAAGAAGCCAACAAAAAAGACATTACTTATTGGAATAATATTCGCCCTGTACCGCTTAACGAAGAGGAATTTACAGACTATGTCAAAAAAGACAGTATTCAAACCTTGAGAAAATCGCAGGTATATATGGATTCGATAGACCGAAAGAACAATAAATTTAAAATCGAAGATATTTTATTGGGTTACACCTATAAAAACTCTTACAAAAAATGGCGTTTTTCGTATGACGGAATTTCTGATTTAATGTCCACTACCTACAACACCGTTCAAGGATGGAACTTCAATTCAGGCCTTCGTTTCTCTACCGAAAATGAAGACAAAGGAACTTATACATCGATTGGCTCAAAATTCAATTACGGATTAGCAGATGATAGACTTCGTGTCACAGGCTATATCGGACATCAATTCAACAGACAAAACTATGCAACTATCAACCTTTCAGGAGGTAGTAAAGTGAGTCAGTTCAACGAGTCAGAACCGATTTCTCCTTTTATAAATATGATTAGTACTTTGTTTTTCAAAGACAACTACATCAAGTTATACAACAAGGAATTTGTCAAATTAGCCTATGGTCAAGAGGTTGTCAACGGATTGTATATGAGTGGCGAGCTTGAATATGCCAACCGAAAAGCGCTGTTTAACACTACTGATTATGTGTTGCTTAACCAAGACAAGGAATATTTGTCAAACAATCCACTAGACCCAACCGATGACAGTTATGCGGCTTTTGAACCCAACCATATCTATAAATTCAACTTGGGAATGCGCATACGTTTCGGTCAAGAATATATCTCGCGTCCTGATGCAAAATGGAATATGCCAAATGAAGACTATCCGAGTTTATATTTGGGTTACCAAAAAGGCTTTGCAGCTTCTGAAAGCGGTTTGAATCACGATTTATTGATGGCGCGCGCTACACATACCAAAACCTTTGGCAACAAGGGAACGATGGGTGCCAATATCAAAGCAGGAAAGTTCTTAGGTGCTGATGACATTTCGTTTATTGACTACAAACACTTCAACGGTAACCAAACCCACGTAGGAACTTCAGGTTGGTATTTGAACCAGTTTCACTTATTGCCTTATTATTCGCAGAGCACTAATGACAGTTATTTAGAAATGCATTTTGAGCACCACTTCAAAGGCTATGTAATGAATAAAGTGCCACTTCTGAACAAGTTGCAATGGCATTTGAATGTGGGCTACCACAACATCGCTATTCCGGATAGAAAACCATATAACGAGTTTTCTGCTGGTTTTGGGAATATAGGCTTCGGGAAATTCAGAATGTTTAGGGTGGATTATGTAAGGTCTTACAACGGTTCTGCGTATGCTACTGACGGTTTTATGTTCGGGTTGAGCATCTTGAATATGCTGTAGAAACTTCTTGTTTTAGCTAAGGTTTCGGCGTTTTATTTTGAGCGTATTTAAGTATTTGCATAAATACTTTTCGGTCTATTTCAAAGGCTCCTAAACTGGCTAAATGCTCGTTGTATAACTGACAATCTAAGAGTAGGTAATTGTTTTCTTGTAAATAAGTATTCAACCACGCAAAGGCAACTTTGCTGGCATTGGATACTTTTGAGAACATACTCTCACCACAGAAAATGCCGTTTCCTAAATCTACACCATACAGACCGCCTACTAATTTTTCGTCCTGCCAAACTTCAACTGACTTTGCCAATCCTTTGTTATGGAGTTCAGTGTACGCCTTTATGATATCATTATTGATCCAAGTACCTTCTTGACCGCTTCTGCGAATAGTTTGGCAGTTTTTGATCACTTCTTCAAAATTCTGATTCATAGTCACACTAAAGATGCCTCTGTTGATGATGTTTCGAGTGCTTTTAGAGGGTTTGTATTCCTGTGGGACAACAACCATCCGCTGCTCAGGACACCACCAAGTAATAGGCTCTAATTGGTCATCATACCAAGGAAAGATGCCACTTTGATATGCCAAAATCAATCGCTCTACCGATAAATCACCTCCTAAGGCAATAATGCCTGAAGGATGGGTTTTTTCAGCAGGAGGGAAGTAGAGTAGGCTTTTGGGCAAATACATAGTTAGAAGAATCTGTTTTTGAAGTAGTTGATATAATTATTTATGGAGTAAACCAATTTTAATTTATAAATCAGAATCAGATTGAGCCCTATACAAAGCCCAGCTTTTAAAGCTAAATTCCAAAAAGGAAACTCGAGATTAGGTATCAGATAAAGAATCCCGATTACTAAAAAAACAACTATAATCAATTTTAAATAAGTTTTGTCAAACGGGAGTATGCCAAACTTAACTTTGATATAATAGACTTTGATCAAATTAAAAATTGATATTGAGATAAGCGAAGCATAGGCCACTCCGATTGTCCCCATTTTTAACTGAAGTACAAATAAGAGATTGAACCCGATGTTTAGTCCGATAATCAGTAGAATTGAGAGTACATTAAAGCGATAATATTTTGAGAAGGTAATAATCTCTGAATTAAAGCCAGTACCCATATTGATAAGCATCCCAAAGCCTAATATTAGTAGTACAGGAATTGATTGTAATAATGTTGCTTTGGTTGAGAATAGCGAAAATAAGTCATACACTCCCAAAAACAAACACCCATACAACACTGCACCGATAGCAAAGAGCAATTTGGCATTCTCCGTATATTTCACGCTTAACTCTTCAATTTTATTTGACTTGACCAGCTCTGAAATAATAGGGGAATTGATGGCAAAAATTCCGGTAGCTGGAATAATAAGCGTTGAAGCGACTAAAACTCCAATATTATAAATTCCGATATCGGTCATGGCATAGCCAAATAAGCCGAGCATGATAGTATCAATTCTGAATGCCAATAACGAACCTAAACTCCCCGTAAATGAAAAAAGACTATATCTGAAATATTCTTTTTTAGAAATTGATTTAAAAATATTCTTGAAATCAGCAGTCCATTTTGTCCGGTCTTTCTTAAGCGTATATATTCCGGTAAGCAGCAGCATAAGTGCATAAGCGAGTATGAAAAACCAAATACCCTGATTAGTGGTGATGGCATAAGTCCCGATCAGTATAAAAATAAGTGGCAAGACTAGCTTTGGAATAATTTTCTCAAAGAAGGTAGGCAGCGCAATCTTCTGCAAATTGAGCGATTGACGTTTGAACACTTCATTAAAAGCTATCGAAACCCCTAATGGCAATGCCATCCACACCAAATGCTTGAGCTCAAAATCAAAGAAAGTAAACATAAGTGCTATGGCGCCAAACACTAATACCGAGTTGATCAAAACGGAATACAAGCTGTATAGAAAC
>CAZRCB010000075.1:0-10074 GCA_964598455.1 uncultured Flavobacterium sp. | reverse complement strand
AAGAAAATTACCTGTTTCTTTTACGATTTGGTTAAACTCCTCATAATCTTTTTGTTCTTCGTAAAAAGCATTTTCAATGATGAAAGTAGCTTCTTTGATTGAAAAATCATCGGGATTCATTGCTGAAAGTTTGTCAAATGCTTTTCGGTAATATTCAGTTCCCGAAACGTGGTTTAAACTTGGAAGTCCAAAGTTGGTCTTTTCCATTTTCAGGTCAGCATACATTTGCTTTTGAGCTTCCAACCTTTTAATTTCGTATAGTTCTGCTTCCCGAATCAGTTGTTCGTTTTGTCTTTTGATACGTTCTTGTTCATCTTTTCCGAAAACCATATCCATAGGATTTGGAACTTTCGGAATGTTATTTTGTGGATTTGTCCAATTCTGATTTTGATAGTTCGGGAATTGTGCAGGTTGTGGAACAGTTACGTTTGGAAAATTCTGTCCGTAAAAATTCATTGAGATTACACTCAAAATAATCAGTAGTGATATTTTTAGAACCTTTGTTTTCATTCGGTTTCCGTTCTTTTTTAGGCGTTACGTTCTTTTAAGCTTGCAGAGAACCCCCTTTATAATATTCTTTAGAATCCTTAAAGTATAAAAAGTATAAAAATCATAAAACTCACCCCCTAATTGAGAAAAATCAGTAAGCAGCTTTCCATCCTTGCCGTAAGTCAAGCAGGCCTGCCTGCCGATAGGCAGGCAACTCTCAACTAAATCAACGCCCCCGCCTCCCTATCCAGCACGTATTCCACTTGTGGTAGTGTTTGTAGAATTGATGCAGGAACCTCAGTAGAAATCTTGCCTTTGAGGGCTTGACTTATAATAGTTGACTTATTGGCACCTAAAGCCAGTAATAATATTTTTTTGGCTTGGGTTATCGTTTGGATACCTATACTTATTGCCTGACGAGGGACTTTATCAATAGTTCCGAAGTCGTTCTGTGCATCTTTTCTGGTGAGTGGGTGTAAATCAACTAAACGTGTGGTTGAGTCAAAACTAGAGCCAGGTTCGTTAAAACCTATGTGTCCGTTGCGTCCAATGCCCAAGAGTTGTAGGTCTAAACCTCCGAAAGCCTTTATCTTGTCTTCATAGTCCCTGCAATACTGTGCTATGGCATCTGCTGGACAGTCTGCGTGAGGGATGTGTATGTTGTGGGGTTGGATATCTATATGACCAAAGAGGTACTTACGCATAAAGTAAGTATAACTCTGCTCGTCTTCTGGGTAAATGGGGTAGTATTCGTCTAGGTTAAAGCTGACTACGTTTTGAAAGCTCAAGCCTTCGTGTTGGTGCAACCTAATGAGTTCTTGGTAGACAATCTTAGGGGTGTTGCCCGTAGCTAGCCCGAGTACTGCAAGCTTACCTAGTTTTTGTTGCTCTTGGATGAGTTCCGCTATTTGCTCGGCTACGTAGAGCGAAGCCTGCTCTGCGTTAGTACACAAAGTGAGGTTTCTGGCGCTGGAGGATCTTTTTGCGTTTGACATGGTTGTTGAGGGACTACGGGTTTAAGAAGAAGGAATGGGGATGATTGTCTATTTTCTGGTTATAACACAGTTTATAAAGTAGAATAAACATTATGGTTTACATACGCTACAAGCCGTGTATCCGTCGCGCTTAGCAGTTGATTTAGTGGTTTCTATCTTGCTATCTTTAAGGTATTTGCAACTATTTTTGTGGTACTTACTGCCAGTTTTTGTAACATAGACTACTTGATTTACCGGAAAGGAGTAGTCTGCATTTTCGGCTGCTAAAGTGACCGAGAAACTTGGAGTTAGCGCGAAAAATAGGAATATAAATAAAAATAATATCTTTTTCATTGTATTGTATTTAGTTAGCCTACTATAAATATCCTATGTTAAAGTTTATATCGAATAATCCGCCCAGGATTACCAACTACTACCGTATTATCAGGAACGTCTTTTATGATAACAGCGCCTGCACCAATGGTACACCATTTACCTATTTTGACACCTTGAATCACACAAGCGCCAATTCCGATATGACTTCCCTCTCCTATCTCTACGTTACCTGCTAGAGCTACGCCAGGAGAAATATGTGCAAAGTCACCAATTTGGCAATCGTGTTCTATGATTGAAGCCGTATTGACAATGCAGTGTTTTCCGATTTTTGCATCTGGGTTGATTGTTGCTTGTGCCATTACAACCGTTCCTTCTCCTACTTCAGAAAAAGCTGAAACTACAGCTGATTTATGTATTGCAGTGATATAAACTGCTTTTAAATTTTCTGAGATGTCTTTTCTTGCTTTATTATTGCCAATGCTAATGATACAGTTAGCATTATTTTCTGTAACTAGTTGATCTGTATGCAACACAGAAATACCCAGAATTGAATCCTCTTTGGGGTTATCATCATAAATTGCCGAGATATTATTGCCTAAAGATAAAAGAATATCTGCAACTACCTTTCCATGACCGCTTGCTCCGTATAAATACATACAAATTAAATTTTCTTAAAAAGACCTTAACTAATAATTTGTCTTTCAACAATAAATGCTTCTGCTCGCTCTACCCCTACTGTTGCTCCTCTATATTTAGCTAGTGCCTCAAAAGCTTCTAACGAGCGCGAGTGAGGAAAACCTTTGACTTGAGATTGAAAACAATTCATAGCGGCTGCTTTTTGGTGAAACACATCAGTCACATCAACAAAATGGTTGGGTACAAAAGGTTTCTCTTGCATAGGTGTCCATTCTGTTTCTGAAAGCGTTTCGTAGCAGTAAATATAAGCTATTTTATGTTTACCTTGAGGTCTTGCAGCCACTAAAGCAGCTCTGTAAATGGCTTTATGATCCTGATGTATATCTCCTGGATGTGGCAGGTATAGGTGTGTAGGACAAAATTTCTGAAAGACTTTAGCAATTTCTATTGAAATTTTATATTCGGGAAAAGCATTCAGTGCAGGTGCTGGGAAATCTAGAAACACCGTTTCTTTTACGCCCAAAAGCTTATGTGCTTGTATAGCTTCATCTCTAATATGTTTGATATCATTATCTGAGAAAAGCTCTGGCGCTCCTAGTGACGCATTGGTAGCAATGATAACCACTACTTCGTCTCCTTGTTGAATATGCTTTGCGATAGTGGCTCCACAACCGATAATCTCATCATCTGCATGAGGTGCAATTACTATTACTTTATTCATTTTTAATGCTTTTGAGTATTGTTTTAATTTTAAAAATCTCATCTTCAATAGCGTAGCCTAATTTTTCGCCTACAGGCAGTTTTAGACCTTCAGCTAAATCTATCTTTCTAATCCAAATAAGCCCTTCGCCACACTGAATTAGGCGTCCTTTAACAGCATCCACTAGCAAAACACGACTTACTACTCCTTTTATCAGAATATTTGTTTCTATCTCACTTTCCCAAATAATAAGCTTGGTATCTTTGTAATACGTATAAGCTCCGGGATGAGGTTGCGTACTGGCTTTAATAAGTCTGTCAATAGAATAAGCCGAATTGTTCCAATTGATATTCCCATCTTCTAAAGCTCGTTTGCCATACCAACTTGCTTCTATTTCGTTTTGAGGTATAGGCTCCCAAATACCTTTCTTTAGTTGAGGCAACCAAGAATCTAGACTCTTGATAATGGCATGCTCTATTTTTTTCTCTACAGTAGTTGCATCATCAGCTGTCTCTGTTGAGAAAACCTCTTGCACGAACACAGGACCATCATCAGCCCCTTTGCCCATCAAGAAGAAAGTAGCAGAGCCATAGGTTTGTTCTAAGATAATCCAAGCTAATGGTGCTCTTCCTCTTCCTTTTGGAAGTTGGGTTGGGTGAAATCCTATACAGCCCAATCTAGGCATCTCAAGCCAATCTTCTGACATGAGTTGCGAAAAGCCTACTGCAAATATAATATCAGGTCTTTTGTCTTTTGCCCACTCTATGTTTTCTGTGTCGTTAATTTTCTTGAATCCTTTATACGGCAAGTTTACTTTAGCAGCTTCTGATTTTAAATCTACCCACCCTGAAACACTTGCTGTATTTAGAGGCTCATGTCCTAAAACACCCACTACATCAAAGCCAAACTTAACTAATTGATTAAGTGTATGTTTAGTAGTCTGTACAGCTCCTATTACTAAAACTTTAAACATCTGGTTTTTTTAAAAATTTCTCTTCTCCTAAGCATATAATAACAATTGTTTTAAGAATAATTTTTACATCTAAAACAAACGAAAGGTTTTCTACATAGGCTCTATCATACTTCCAACGCTCTTCCCAGGTCAAAAATATATTGCCATTTACTTGTGCCAGCCCCGTAAGTCCTGGAGTTACTTTTATTCTATATTTACCATCCTCATTAAAATCATTGAGCTGATTGGGCATACAAGGCCTCGGACCCACAAGTGACATTTCTCCTTTCAGCACATTTATTATCTGTGGCAACTCATCAATTTTGAACCTCCTAAGATAATGACCTACCTTGGTTACTTCTGCATCTCCCTTTAGTATTTCACGATCTACCGCTCTCTTTTTGTCTGTCATGGTTCTAAACTTATATACGCTAAACACCTTTCCGTTTTTGCCTAGTCGTTCTTGCAAGAAAAATAAAGGCCCTTTAGAAGTTATTTTTATTAAAATTGCAAGAAGTATAAAAACAGGAGAAATGATTAAAAGTACTCCCAATGAAGCAAAAAAATCAATAAGTCGTTTAAAAGTGGTCTTATACATTATTATAACTGCTTTATTTTATCTATTATAAGCGCATACGAATGATCTACATGATAATTACTAATCAATAAGTTCCAGGCATTATCTCCCATACTAGACAAGCTCTTATGGTTTATGATTTTATCTATAGCCTTATTCATTTGCTCCATATCACCCGCAAGCACCTTATAGCCACAGCCAGCCTTTTCAACTACATCACCTACATCTGAATTGGGGTCTGTAGCGGCTATAATGGGCATTCTCATCTCTAAGTAAGAAAGTAGACGCGAAGGAAAATTAGGAATTAAAAAATCTTTATCTAAAAAAATCATTCCTACGTCACAACTCCCCAACAACCTGTCATAGTCCTCTTTCGGCAAGCGCTGCAAAAGCTTTGCACTTTCTGGCTTATTTGTCTGAAACCACTTATGTAAGCTTGAGTATTGTGTTCCATCACCCACAATAAGAAAGAATGCACCATTGTTCTGAGTCTTTGTTATAGTTTCAATCAAAAAATCCAAACCTTGAGGCTTCCCGAGGTTTCCGCCATAAACAAATATCTTTTTATCTAAGGGTAAGCCATACTTTTGTTTGATTTCATCTTTCTCAGAAACGGAATACTTTATGGATAATGGCTCTATAGAATTAGGGTTTACCTCTACTCTTGATTTATCAATCTCTGGGTTTTGTTTTAATAAAAAATCAACGTTAGCTCTAGACATACATCCAATTGTATCAGATATTTGGTAGAGTTTTTTCTCCTTTTTAGTAAATTGCTTATGCAGCAGCCCTCCTTCTTTCAACATCTTCATATCTACTGCATTTTGAGGGAAGATATCCTTAAGCAACAAATAACTATAAGCTGTATCTCTTTTTTTAAAGTATGATATTACTTTAGCAAAAGTAATCGGAGGTGTTGAATAGAGAACGATATCAAACTTCTGATCTTTTAGGTATTTTTTAGCAGCACATAGATATTGGTATTCAATAGCAATAGTACCGATACCTTTTTCAATCAGGTTTGTTTTTTGAATATTAAGTGTTTTTACATGAAGTATCTTCACATTGCCTTCATCGATCAAATGTGTTTTTGTACCTTTTCTTCTCTCTACCGGAGATATAATAGTTACTCGATTTCCTTCACGAGCAAACTTGCGAAGTAAATCTTGATAAATACCTCTTTCATCGAGAGAGTTTATCTCTATTAGGGTTAAAAAAAGTAAATTCATCCGCTTATATATCTTCGCTCCAAACTGTTCGTTTTACATAATCAGTATAAGAAATTATAATTCTCACCACCTTTTCTGAAACATTCGGCATTGAATAATCTGCTACTTCTCTGAAATTTCGCTCTGCTCCTATATCTTGTCTGAGTACCTGTACAAGCCCCTGTAATATTCGCTCAGGCGAAAGCCCAACCATCATCACTGAGGCCTCTTCCATTGCCTCTGGACGCTCATGAGCCTGACGGATATTCAGAGCTCTAAAGTTCAATATAGAGGATTCTTCAGATATAGTTCCTGAATCAGACAAAACAGCATACGAGTGCATTTGTAGTGCATTATAATCGTGAAAGCCCAGTGGTTTTAAGAATTGAATATTTGGATGAAATTTGACCTCCATCTTATCAATCATATTTCTTGTACGTGGGTGAGTCGATACAATTACTGGCATTCTATAAGTTTCAGCAATCGCATTTAGACTCGTAATCAGCCCGTTAAAGTTCTTTTCTGAATTTATGTTTTCCTCACGGTGAGCAGATACCACAAAGAATTTTCCTTTTTCAAGCTTCAATTTCTCTAATACTTTTGAAGCTTTGATTTGAGGCAAATAATGCTTGAGCACCTCATACATAGGCGAACCTGTTTTGATAATTCTATCCGCAGGCAATCCCTCTCTAAGTAAGTATTCTCTCGCAATATCTGAATAGGTTAAGTTGATATCAGATACGTGGTCTACAATTTTTCGGTTTGTTTCCTCTGGAACTCTTTGATCAAAACAGCGGTTTCCTGCCTCCATATGGAAGATAGGGATATGTCTCTTTTTAGCTGGAATTGCACACAAACACGAGTTGGTATCACCTAAGACCAAGAAAGCATCTGGCTGTAATTCTTCTAGCAAAGGATCTATCTTTATGAGTATATTTCCAACGGTTTCAGTTGCTGTTTTTCCTGCTGCTTCTAAGAAGTAATCTGGTTTGCGAAGCCCTAAATCCTCAAAAAATATTTGGTTGAGTTCGTAGTCATAATTCTGTCCTGTATGTACAATGATGTGTTCTACTGCTTCAGAAGCATCTAAAGCCATCAATACGCGTGAGAGTCTTATGATTTCTGGTCGTGTACCCACGACAGTCATTACTTTAAGTTTTTTCATGTTCATTATTAAGGGTAGATTCAAGTCAAAAGTACAAATCAAATACTAATTTATTTTTGTATTCTTTACAATTGCTCCAAATATATTCTTTAATTCTTTACTTTTTTGTATCAAACCATCTAATTATTCTTCGTTATATTTTAATCCCTTCAACATTTTTAACTAGTAATTGGTTTCTACTTCTTATTTTTTATACTTACACCTCCTCAAAAAAGGTATCCGCATCATCCGGATTAAAGGCCTCATTGATCCAGAAGTTAGTATAAAGTACCTCATCACCGATATTCTTAATATTGTGTGTATACCAAATGGGCATATCAACATAAGCAGGTTCACTGCCGTCTAAATACAAATCTATAACTTCATCGGTTCCAATTTTTCTGAGTTGGATCAGTGCTTTTCCTTTGATAACTGCAAATCGCTCAATTTTTCTGGTGTGGTAATGATTTCCTCTAGTGATACCTGGCACAGTAGTCGAAAAAGAAACCTGCCCTCCTATCCCTAGCCTAATTACTTCCACAAAAGCACCTCTAGCGTCAGTATGTTGAGTGAATTTAATGGGAAAGTGCGTTTGATAGTCTATAAAAGAACGGAAGGTATTAAATAAATTTAATTCAAACCTAGAATTTATAACAGGAATTTCACCTTTGTCAAAATAACTTTGTTTAAAATTTTCTAAAAAGCCTAAAACTTGAGTTACTTTTTGGGTTGATGTATGTTGCACTTTAAAGATTTCCTGTGTCTTTCTCTCTCTGATTTGGTCAATAATCAAATCTACTAACTCTTGTACATAAATCAAATCCACATCGGCATCATTGGCAACACTTGGACGTTCATTATGGGTCAGTTGGTGACAAAAAGTAGCTATAAATGAGTTGTAAAAAGGTTTGCCAAAAGCGCCAAAAACATTGGGTATAATTAGACCTGTAAATACTCCTCCGTTTTCATTTGCCCAGTTAAACAGCAACTCCCTACCTTCTTTTTTAGATCTACCGTAAAGGTTGTCTCGTTCTTCTTGAGAAGAAGACGAAAATAATACATGAGCCTTTGAATCTGATTTCTTTAAAGAATCGATGAGTTTTTGAACCAATCCAATATTGGTTTGATACAGTACCTCTTGACTTTCGTGACGGTTCATGGCTGCTAGATGCACAATCACATCACATGTACTTACAAAACTATCTAATAAGTGCTCTTCTTCAAAAGATTTATCGTTAAATGCAACTACTTCAAATTCATTTGGAAAAAGTTTCAGTGTGTTGTATAAATGTGTTCCGACAAACCCAGTTTGCCCAGTGATTCCTATTTTCTTCATTTACTAAATTTAGTTATTGGTTTTCAGCAAATAGCTGCTGGTTTTATTTAAAATAATCTAAAGCATATCTATATTCGTCTTTTACTTCTCCAAGAGCGTAATCTGCCAAAACCAGAAGTTTACTATCTTTTACTAATGCCTTGATGGCTGTGATATACCCTGCAGGTACATGCAAATAGGTTAGTACTTCGTCTGTTAGGACATTGCTTTCAATTGGCAAATTATTAGAAGGATTTTCAAAATTATCAACAGATATGATATCAATCTGAAAACTGCCTTTCATAGCAGCAAACCATCGTTGTTCAACTTTATGTCCTTGCCAACCTCTGACAAAATCTAGCGAAGTGTTTTCTATTGTATAAATACGTTTTATACTAGAGGCATCAAATTCGTTATTGAATGTAATGGTTCCTCTATCGTCTGAAATTTTTTTTCCTTTAAGCAACATTTATATCTATTTAATTAGTGAGCGTATTGAAGTACGTCTTCTCCAAAAATCTCTTTGCGAATCAAAGGTAATTGAGAAATCAGGTTTTTTAAGCCCTCTACACCTTGCTGTTCTGTGTTATGTGAATGATAATCCTCCACTTTTGACATGTCTTCCTTGCCTTCAGAGAAATATTTTGCGTAGTTCAAATCTCTATTATCTGCTGGAATTCGGTAAAAGTCCCCCATATCTTCGGCTTTTTGCATTTCTTCGCGAGTACAGAGTGTTTCATATAATTTCTCTCCGTGTCTAGTGCCTATAATTTTTACGGGTACTTCCTTTTTAGAAAGCTCCATAATAGCTTTCGCCAAATCACCGATAGTACCCGCTGGAGCTTTGTTTACGAATAAATCACCTTTATTACCGTGTTCAAAAGCAAACAGAACCAAATTTACCGCATCGTCTAACGACATAAAGAAGCGCGACATATTAGGATCAGTAATGGTTATTGATTCTCCTTTTTGGATTTGATTTAAAAACAATGGAATTACTGAGCCTCTAGAAGCCATCACATTTCCGTAACGCGTAAGACAAACTACAGTATTCGTTAAATTACGTGCTTCGGCTACGGCTACTTTCTCCATCATGGCTTTGGATATTCCCATGGCATTGATAGGATAGGCGGCTTTGTCTGTGCTTAAACAGATAACTTTATTGACATTGTTCTGAGCTGCAGCACGAATCACGTTTTGTGTTCCCTCTACATTGGTCTTAACCGCTTGCATCGGAAAGAACTCACAAGAAGGCACTTGCTTTAGTGCCGCCGCATGAAAGATATAATCAACACCTCTAGTAGCGGGTTCTACACTCAAATAGTCGCGTACGTCACCTATATAATACTTGATTTTATCATTCTTGTATAGGTTTCGCATATCGTCTTGTTTCTTCTCGTCACGAGAAAAAATACGGATTTCTTTGAAGTGGTCTGTGTCTAAAAACCGGTGAAGCACCGCAGTCCCAAAGGAACCAGTACCACCAGTGATGAGTAGGGTTTTATTTTGAATTTTCATTATTTAAACAATTTATTATATGAATTTATTAAATAGTTTTTATCAACCAACTCAGAAGCGTAATTAAAAGCATCGTTACTAAGTTGATAATAATCATCTCCACTTAACGAATGTAATAAATTAAATTTACTTATAAACTCTTCATGATTTTGTAAATCCCAAACAATAATTCCATTAGACTCTTTCTCTTTCCAGGGTGTATTGTTTGATACAAAAACAGGAAGT
>CAZRCB010000074.1:0-10117 GCA_964598455.1 uncultured Flavobacterium sp. | reverse complement strand
GATTTTATGGTTGACTCTGCGGGTACTAGTGACTGGCATCAAGGAAAACAACCTGACAAGCGCTCTATACATATAGCCAAAAAATACGGTATCGATATTTCTGGCCAAAGAGCAAGACAATTTAGATTACAAGATTTTGAGGATTTTCACCATATATATGTTATGGATAACAGTAATTATAAAGATATAATTGCCCTAGCTCCAAACGATTTGGCTAAAGAAAAAGTTAGCCTTATTATGAATGCTGTATTTGAAAACGAAAATGTTGATGTTCCGGACCCTTATTATGGAATGGAAGAGGGTTTTGAAAATGTCTATAAGATGCTTGATGAAGCCTGTAACTGTATTGTACGGCAGTTGGTGTTTTAAGAATTTTTCTGTCTATGTTTAAAGCGCTTATATATATATTTAAAATGGGTTTTAGTTTTAGGATTCCTAAATATTTGACTTAAAACCAAGGAATGTTAAAAAAAACATTTTAATTTTAGATTAATTTAAAAAAATAAGTTACTTTTGCATTCAGTATAGTATAAGTAAAATCTGTAAAAAAATAAATTATGAAAAAAATCATACTAACAGTTGCTGCTTTAGCCTCTACGTTAGCTATTGTTTCAGCTCAAGAAACCGAACAAAAGGAGTCTAGCTACAACAAGTGGTCTGTAGAATTAAACGCAGGTATAACTAAGCCTACAACTCCATTCGTAAGTGGAGCTTATGTGGATAGAGTCTCTCCTCTACATTTAGATTTAGGGGTTAGATATATGTTTAATCCAAAATTTGGTCTTAAACTAGACGGAGGGTTTGATCAATTTAAACAAGGAAGCGATAGTTCAGTTGACTTCGAATCAAAATACTATAGATTTAGCCTACAAGGAGTTGTGAATCTAGGACGTGTATTGAACTTTGAAGATTGGACTAATACTATTGGACTACTAGGTCACGCTGGAGCTGGATATTCTATGCTACAGTCAGATAACTTCAGTGGTTCTGACCATATGGTAAACTTCATCGCGGGAATTACCGGTCAAGTTAAACTATCAGAGAAGTTTGTGCTTACTGGAGATTTATCGATGATCAATAACCTAAAACAAAACAATACTTGGGACGGAGTAGAATTCTATAACAACAAAAGAGGTCTAGAGAAAAATTATTTATTTAATGCATCTTTAGGTATAACTATGTATTTAGGAAGTGCTTCTACTCACGCAGACTGGTATTTGTCTAGTCCGATGGAAGATGAATTGGCTGCCCTAGAATCAAGAGTTGCACAAATCGAAACAATGTTAGTTGACTCTGACAAAGACGGTGTGCCTGACTACTTAGATGCTGAGCCAAACTCAACTCCAGGTGTAGCTGTTGACTCTAAAGGTAGAGTTATTGACAGAAACGGAAACGGTATTCCAGACGAACTTGAAACTTATCTAGAAAGAACTTACGGTCCTGAAGCAATTAGTAGAAATACTAAGAGCAATAACGAACTCGTTAAAGAGCTAATCAACAGTGGATATGTAACAGTTTATTTTGATTTTGATAAAGATGTACCTACTAATGTTTCTAGCCAAGGTATTGACTTTATACGTACATACTTGTTAAACAACCCTAGTGCTTCTGTAAGTATTTACGGACACGCTGACGAAATCGGAAATGCTAAGTACAACTATGGCCTAGCAAACAGAAGAGCTGATAATGTAAAAGCAGTTCTAGTAAAAGCCGGTATCGAAGCAAATAGATTAAATGTAATCTCGAAAGGAGAAGACAAATCTGTTGAGCCGTCATCTGCAGGTGCTCGTAAATTAGTAAGAAGAGTTACTTTCGAAGTAAAGTAATTTCTGATAACATAAAATAGTATAAACACCCGATTATTTCGGGTGTTTTTTTATGCATTAATTTCTGAAAAAGTTAACACTTACAATAAGTATCGACATGATTTAGTTATACTTGTTTGACCATAATTTTTATATCTTTGCAAAATGGAAACCAACAGACAGAAAAAAATTGGAGCATTGCTTCAAAATGACCTAGTAGATATTCTTCAAGGAGAAATACGAAAAAACGGAATTACCAATCTTGTGATATCCGTATCAAAGGTTAGCGTAACTTCTGATTTATCAATCGCCAAAGTGTTTCTAAGTATTTTTCCTAGCGAAAAAGCTCCAGAACTTCTTAAAGCTATTCGTTCAAACACACCGTTGATAAAGCATGATTTGGCACAGAGAGTCAAACAACAACTACGTAAAGTGCCTAATTTAGTCTTTCATATTGACGACTCTCTCGAGTATCTAGAAGGTATAGACAAGGCATTAAAGGGAGAGGAAAACCCAATAGAGAACAGAGAACTACTAGTCAGAAGGAAAAAACTATAATCTCACAAAATTATTAATTATTAGTACATACCTTTTTTATTCAATAACGAATCAAAATCATAACTGTCGTTTTTGAAGTCATTTTTTTTATGAAAAAACTATCTGTTTTATTTTTACTCTTCTCAATTTCTGTAACCGCTCAGGATTCAGTCAAAGTCATAACAGACTCCATCAAAATAGTAGCCGACACTACTTATTGGACACATAAAAACGAAATAGGACTCGATCTTACGCAAGTTGCTTTTGTCAACTGGAGTATAGGTGGAGAAAACTCTATTTCTGGTCTAATCAAAGGCAGATTCGAAAGACGTTATGAAAAAGATATGCTATCGTGGAATAACGATCTGACCATCCGCTACGGTATAAACAAACAAGATGACAGAGAGATGCGTAAGACAGATGATATCTTTCAGTTTGTATCTACAGTCGGATATAAGTTTAAGAAAAAATCAAAATGGAGTTATAGTTCAAAGCTGAACTTCAATACACAATTCACCAACGGATATGCTTATCCTGACAAGGAAGTAGCTATTTCGCATGCCTTTGCACCAGCCTATGTTTTCCTTGGGGTCGGAGCAGAGTTTTTTGAAAAAAGAAAAGCTAAGAACGAAGAGATTATATTTTATATGTCTCCTCTGACCTTAAAGTCCACAATGGTTTTTAATCAAAGACTCGCGGATCAAGGTGCATTTGGTGTAGATAAGGCCGTATATGACAATGAGGGAAAACGAATTACTAAGGGAAAGCTCCATAAGACTGAATTCGGAATATTACTTTCTAGTGGTTGGAAAAAAGAAGTTTATGAGAATATAAATTTTGAAAATAGAATCAGTGTCTTTACAGATTATTACAATCGCTTTGGTAATATTGACATAGACTGGCAGATGCAACTAGATTTCGTTGTAAATAAACATGTCAGAGCTAATATTAGCGCACATATTATATATGACGATGACATCAAGGCCAAAGAGAGAGTTGGCGAAGAAACTATAACTGTTGGTCCTAAAGTGCAGCTAAAACAAGCTATCGGAATTGGACTTGTATATAAATGGTAGTCACTTGTCTGTGTTAGTGCAGAAGTAATACTCTCTGGTTAAACTCAGCATCTTCTTCAATATTCAGTTTTCTCTTGATGCGGTATTTTTTTGAAATTACACTTTCATGAGAGATTCTAAGTAAGGTCGCAATCTCTTTGTTTGTCAAATTTAGCTTTAATAGGCTTATATACTCTATGTCATTCTTAGTCAGAACTGGGAATTTCTTTTGGATATCTTCTACATAATCTGGATGGATTTGAGCGAACTTCATAGTGAATTCTTTCCAGTAATCCTGTTTCTTGATAATTTTGAATAGAGATTTCTTGATCTCATCGGGTTTTGATAGTTCTGTATTCTTCATAACATCAGCTATCTCTTCTTGAAGGTTAGCAAGCTGTAAGGTCATCGAAGTCAGCTCTTGCTCCCTTACTCTAAGTGTGTTTTGTTGCTTCTCGGCTCTTTCTATTTCTTCCTTTCTAGCCTCCTCAGTTCGAATTCTTATGAGTTCTGCTTCCTTTAGTTTTGATTTTTGAAGACGGTTTTTAAGGAAATAAATGAGTATGAATGAGATTGCCGTTATGAGTAAAATAAATAACAATAAAAATCCTAGAATCTGAATTCTATGTTGAGCTGCAACTTTCTCATTTAGAATTTCATTCTTAGCTTCTAAGATTTTATTGGTTTCTCTTTGTGATTCTACCTGGAATTTGGCTTGTATTTCTTTAGCAGCATTCTGATATTCTGCATCGTGAATAGTGTCCTTCAGCGATATTACTTTTTTAAGCGACTCTACTGCTAGGTCTTTTAGTCCTTCTTTTTCGTAGGTTGTGGCTATTACTTCATAGAAAACCATTTGGTCTTCAATATTAAAAGTGTCCCAGTTTGGTAGAGCTTTTAATTCATTGATGATTTTTAATGCCTCCTTTTGTTTGCCGATTTCGTTGAGAACAAGAATATATTCAGCGCCTATACGCAATGACCTAAACGAGGTGATTTCTGAAATATAAGTATATGCGGTTTTATAGTGTTTCTCAGTCGTAGATACATCTCCACCAGCTAGGTAAGTCTTAGCCAATTTGCTATATGCAATAGCCATCAACTCTGGACTCTGAAAAGGCACCAAGCCATTGATAGCTTCCTTAAGAATAGCCTTTGCTCTTTCTGTCTTCTCCAGTTGAATCAAGCAGTCGCCATAGTTGATTAAAGTGAGATAATAGTTTTTGAAGTCTTTATGCTCTTTTAGCGTCTTAAGGCAATCATCATATAATTCGATGGCAAAATCAAAATTATACATCTTGAAGTATAAGTTCGCAAGCTTTTGTTTAAGTATAGCTTTTCTATAAGGCTCATCGAGATCCTTCAATACATCAAGACCTTTTAAAAAATACTTAGTAGCTGTTTCGTTCTCCAACATATAGGCATAATTAGAACCCTTTTCACCATAAGCCAAGGCTAGAGCAACTTTGTCACCTGCTGACTCAGCGAGTCGTATGGACATGCCTAAATATTTCAGAGAAGTTTCATATTCTGAGACCAACCGATATACGCTGGCTAAGTTAATATATAGTAAGGCTTTTCTTTTGTCGTCATTAGATTTTTCAATTGCCTTATAGAAAAAGTGTTTAGAAGAGTCTACTTTAGAGATTTGCATATAATAAATCCCGTAATTATTATATAATTCTGCAACTAAGCTATCTTTAGCATTTATGAAAGGTAGTTGTTGTTTTATCTTATCGAGGTAGATCTTAGAGCTATCTGGATGTTGAAGAACCAAATCTTTTGATTTTTTTAAGTAGCCGACAATATCAAATTTATTATTTTGAGCGGATAATTGACAAGTGAATAGCAATATGAAAAAGAGTCTTATAAACATAAGATGTTAAAGGTTTTGTTATTTGGGAGTATATAAAGCCTAGTTTTTACAATAGTAAGGTTTTTAGTACAAGTATTTCAAAAAAAAATAAAGATAGCCTTTTTTTAATTCTTCAAGTTTTTTTCTCGTTTTTTTTTCGGTCAAAAATGCTTAAAACCTAATAACCGTGTTATATTTGTCAGAATAACATCAAAAATATAAAGATGTCACCAGCTATAATTCTGTCTATTATTATTGTCTATTTCGGGGTTCTAATTCTAATTTCTACTTCTGTAAGCCGAAAGGATTCAGGCAATCAAGCTTTTTTCATAGCCAACAGAAATTCAAGGTGGTATTTAGTAGCCTTCGGTATGATCGGGACGGCACTCTCTGGAGTTACCTTTATATCCGTTCCTGGTGAAGTAGGGGCGCCAAGTGGTGAGCAATTCAAGTATTTTCAGTTTGTATTGGGTAATGCTTTTGGATTTCTCATCATCGCCAAAGTCTTGTTGCCACTGTATTATAGGCTTAATCTGACCTCAATATATGAGTATATCCAACAGCGGATGGGAGCCTACAGCTATAAAACAGCCGCTTCGATTTTCTTGATTAGCCGCACCATAGGTTCTGCGTTTAGGCTTTATTTGGTTGTCATCGTCTTACAGAGATTCGTGTTTGATTATTACGGCGTTCCTTTTTGGGCTACTACACTTATTTCTCTCTTACTTATTTTTGCCTATACCTATAAAGGCGGACTCAAAACCATCATCATCACCGATACTCTGCAGACGTTTTTCTTGATTTCTGCTGTGCTCTTTACGATTTATTTTGTCTGTAAAAGCCTTGGCTATAACCTATTTGAAGCTTTTGAGGCAGTCAAACAAAGCAATTATTCAAAAGTGTTTTTCTATGAAAATTTCATCGGTAGTAGGTATCATTTCGTCAAACAGATTTTGGGCGGGATATTCGTAACCATCGCAATGGTTGGGCTTGACCAAGACCTGATGCAAAAAAACCTGAGTTGTAGAAACATCAAAGAAGCACAGAAAAACATGTTGACCTTCACGGTTATTTTTGTGATTATTAACCTATTGTTCTTGAGTGTCGGAGCCTTGCTTTATATCTATGCTGCTAAAAACGGAATTGAAGTTCCTTTAGACTCAGTGACCGGAAAACCTAGAACAGATTTACTTTTCCCCGAAATTGCCTTTAACCACTTCAGCCTTTTTCCAGCTATCGTATTTCTGTTAGGACTTACAGCCGCTACTTTTGCGACGACCGATTCTGCGTTAACGGCCTTGACTACTTCTTTTTGTGTTGATTTCTTAGGAATGGACAAAGCCAAAGAGCCCACTGCAGCAAAACTTGTCAATCAACGAAAGTTAGTGCATTTGTCTTTTTCGATGCTGATGTTTGTAGTAATATTGGTTTTTAACGCTATCAATGACGCCTCAGTGGTGAGTATGATTTTCAGAGCTGCTTCGTACACCTATGGACCACTTTTAGGATTGTATTCTTTTGGACTTCTCCTGAAAAACCGAAAAGTACGCGACAAGCTAACGCCGATTATATGTGTGCTTTCGCCTATATTGACGTTTCTTATCATCGAAAACTCAGTACTGCTATTCGGGAATTATGCTTTTGACAATGAGCTTATTATCCTAAATGCGCTGATTACCTTTGTAGGGCTTTATATCTTCAGTAAGAAAACGCAATAGTGGTTTATTTTTCTCTGATTTTTTTGTAGAATTTGATTCCGAGCATCAGTAGTATTGACAAACCAAAAAGCCCTATGACGCCAAAAATCCAATCAAAAGAGTTTTTCAGAATTACTAGGAATATTACAGAAAACAAGATTAGTGTTGCCACTTCATTCCAGACTCTATAAAAACTAGAGCTGTATTTTGTGATGTTTTGTTGGAGTTGCAAAAAAAGTTGATGACACTTAAGGTGATACAACCACAGCAAGACTACAAAGAATAGCTTGATATGCATCCAACCCATCTGTAATAGCCCCGGATTCATCACTAATAAGATAATTGCAAAAACAGTAGCCAATATAGCAGAAGGGAAGGTGATGATATACCAAAGTCTTTTTTGCATCAATTGGTATTGCTTGATGAGTATGCTTTGTTCAGGTTCAGTTTTATCTTTGGCCTCTGTATGGTAAACAAAAAGGCGAACCATATAAAAAAGTCCAGCAAACCAAGTGATGACAAAGATGAGATGAAGTGATTTTAAGTATAAATACATAAGGTTTTTTTAAAAAAAAATTATCCGAAGTCACATAGTTTCTTAGCAAAATCCCAGACTACGATTCCTGTACTTACGGATATGTTCAAAGAGTGTTTGGTGCCCAATTGAGGGATTTCAATACACCCGTCAGAGAGTGCTATCGCTTTTTCAGAAACTCCTTTGACTTCATTGCCGAAGATGATGGCGTATTTCTGATTTTCGTTCACTTCGAAGTCGTTTAGCATCACTGCATTTTCTACCTGCTCGATACTCCAGATTTCGATGTCTTCTTGCCTTAACTCAGAAATAGCCTCTTCAACGGTTTTGCAATATGCCCAAGCTACCGTGTCAGTTGCGCCAAGTGCTGTTTTGTGAATTTCTTTGTTTGGTGGGCAAGCGGTAATCCCACAGAGGTAAATCTTTTCTACTAAAAAAGCATCGGCAGTTCTGAAAACCGAGCCGATATTGTTTAGGCTTCGTACATCATCAAGTATAATTATGAGTGGTGTTTTTTCAGAGCGCTTGAAGTTTTCTACAGTCTTGCGGTTTAATTCTGAATTCAATATTTTTTTTGACATCTGTTATTTGAGGTTGAGTGCGTACTATTTTCTATAGTTAGAAAGAATAAAGGCAAAGTTAAATATTTGAACAGTAATTTTCAGGTTTACGGCTTAATATTATAGAGCAGAGTTAAGCAGGCTTTTAGCGCTTTAGCCTTTTCTAGCTGCTATAAATAGCTAAAACTGATTTATGAATATTCAAATTAGTTTAAAAAATACGTACTTTAGCTTTTTGAAAATAAAAACAGACAGAAATGAAAAAGATTTTGATTCTTGCCTTAGGTGTACTCGCCACAACAACAAGTATAAATGCTCAAGAGGTAATGACGCCAGAATTGCTGTTGCAGTTAGGTAGAGTTAGCCCAATCGGACTTACTAATGACGGTAAAAATCTAGTATACAGAGTGTCTACTCCGGACCTGAAAGAAGATAAACTCAATTCTAAAACCTATATGATTGCCCTCAAGGGAGGAAAAGCAACTGAGATTAAGGATTACGCCTCTTTAGTGGTGGATAAAAATATATCTCCGGATGGCAAGTATATTCTTTTTCATGAAGAGGTTTTGGTAAACAATGTATTGTCAAAAGACATACATACTGATTTAGATAAATCAACTGCTTATGTCAATAATAGCTTAGATTACAGACATTGGAGTACTGATAATGAAGGTAAATTTAATCACGTATTCTATAAAGAAAATAAAGAAGGAGCTACAGGTGTTGATATTATGAAAGGCGAGCCGTTCTACGCTCCGCAAATGCCTTTCGGAGGTGATGAAGATTATATTTGGTCTGCTGATGGTAAAAGCATCTTGTATGTTTCTAAGAAAAAAGAAGGTACGCAATACGCAACAAGTACTAATACTGATATTTATGAGTATAATTTGGCTACAATGCAAACCAAGAACCTTACTCAAAATAATTTAGGATATGACACTGCACCTTCTTTTTCGCCAAAAGGTGAACTCACTTGGTTGCAAATGAAAAGAGATGGCTATGAGGCTGACAAAAATGATATTATCGTTAGAGTGAATAACCAAGTAGATGTAAACCTAACCGCACATTGGGACGGAACTGTAAGTAGTTATAAGTGGTCAAATGATGGCAAAAAGGTTTATTTCATCGCTCCGATTGACGGAACTTCACAACTTTTTGAGGTAGATCATATTGGTCTTACCAGAAAAATGCCTTCTGTAGAACAAATCACAAACGGAGATTTTGATGTTACTTCAATTGTTGGATTTTCAGGGAGTAGTATCATTTTGACCCGTCAGGACATGAACCACGCTACAGAGATTTTTAGTTTCGACCTAAAGAAAGAAACTTGGAATCAGATTACAAAAGTAAACGATGCTGTATATAACACATTAGCTTTAAGCAAAACAGAAAGAAGATACGTCACTACCTCTGACGGGAAGAAAATGATGGTTTGGGTAATACTTCCTCCAAATTTTGACCCAAATAAGAAATACCCAACGCTGTTGTATTGCAACGGAGGACCACAATCTCAGGTGTCACAGTTCTATTCTTTTAGATGGAACTTTCAGGTGATGGCTGCACAAGGTTATATAATTGTAGCACCAAATCGCCGTGGATTACCAGGTTTTGGTGTAGAATGGAACGAAGCCATTAGCAAAGATTGGGGCGGGCAAGCAATGCAAGATTACCTAACAGCTATTGATGAAATATCAAAAGAAAAATATATCGATAACGACAGAATCGGAGCGGTAGGTGCAAGCTATGGAGGTTATTCAGTTTATTTCTTAGCTGGAATACACCAAAAGCGATTTAAGACTTTTATCTCTCATTGTGGAGTGTTTAACCTTGAAAGTATGTATGGCACTACAGAAGAAGTGTTTTTTACTAATTGGGATGCAGGCGGAGCTTATTGGGAAGAAGACAATCCAGCTGCACAAAAAACATATAGCCAATTCAATCCGATAAATAACGTCAAAAATTGGGATACGCCAATTCTGGTTATCCACGGAGGTAAAGACTACCGCGTCCCGATTGGACAAGGACAAGAAGCCTTTCAAGCAGCACAGTTGTTAGGGCTTAAAAGTAGATTTT
>CAZRCB010000073.1:0-10341 GCA_964598455.1 uncultured Flavobacterium sp. | reverse complement strand
CTTGACCATGTGATGATTGGCTATGCAAACCAAGACCCCGTTATCAACCCAGAAGAAGTGGCAGATTGGAAATGGATGGATATCGATGCCGTGCGTGAAGATATTGAGCAAAATCCTCAACTATACACCGCTTGGTTTAAGATTATTTTCCAGAAATTCTATCACTTTTTAGAAGAACAAAAAGTAAAAAACTAGATCAACTATGAGAGTAACTGTAAGTAGAAAAGCGCACTTCAATGCCGCTCACAGACTTTATCGAAAGGATTGGTCAGCAGAACAAAATGACAAGGTCTTCGGAAAATGTAACAACCCTAACTTCCACGGACATAACTACGAGATTATTGTCAGTGTGACAGGCGCTATAAACCCAGAGACAGGTTATGTTATTGACATCAAAGACCTCAAGGATATCATATACCAAGAAGTAGAGCTACCTTTTGATCACAAAAACTTGAATATTGATGTTGAGGAATTCAAAAACCTCAATCCTACGGCTGAGAATATTGTGGTGGTGATTTGGAATAAAATCAGAAAAAGATTGTCAGCTGATTTAGACATCGAGGTTATTCTTTATGAGACACCACGTAACTTTGTAAGTTATAAAGGAAATTAGCTTGAAGCGGTTATTGATTTCTAGCACTAATCTTAATTCTCAAACATGAATATTTACCCACTTATCTTCAAGCCTATACTAAAAGAGCGCGTTTGGGGCGGACAAAATCTAGCTAAACTCTTTGGCAAAGAACTGCATTCAGACCAAATTGGTGAAAGCTGGGAGCTCTCTGCGGTAGATAATGATATTAGCCGTATTGCTAACGGATTTTATAAAGACAAACCACTTACGGAGCTCATCGAAGCCTTTCCGGATGAAATCTTGGGAGGAAGAATCAACAAACAGTTTAAAGGGAAATTTCCGTTGTTATTCAAACTTCTTGATGCCACAGAAGATCTTTCTATACAAGTGCATCCAAATGATGAATTGGCTCGAAAACGCCATAATTCTTTTGGCAAAACCGAAATGTGGTATATTATACATGCAGACAAAGAGGCCAGAAATATAATTGGATTTACTCATAAAATTTCACCCGAGCAATACCTAAAGCATTTAGAAAATAAAACTCTAATCAATGTATTGAAAGAAGAGAAACCCCAAAAAGGCGATGTTTATTTTCTTGAAACAGGTACAGTTCACGCCATTGGCAAAGGAAATGTTATCGCTGAAATACAGCAAACATCAGACATCACCTACCGTATTTTTGATTGGGACAGAACAGATGCTAGAGGTAATTCAAGAGAGCTTCACTTAGATTTAGCCCTCGATGCTATCAACTATAATCCATCCGATACCCGAAAGAGATATTCAAAAGAAGAAAACACACAAAACAAGATTGCACAGAGTCCCTATTTCTCAGTAAATTTTATTCCGCTAAACGGAGAATTAACACTATCTAAAGACACGGATGTATTCAGAGTGTATATGTGTACGGAAGGCGAATTCTCTGTTTTGTATGCCAACCAAAAATACGATTTTAAAAAAGGAGATACGATACTACTTCCTGCTGTGCTTAACGAATATAGTTTAAAAGGAAATGCTGAACTTCTAGAGGTATTTATTTAATTTTTCAGAAGAAATATAACACATCAGATGAAACAAGTATATTTAGATAACGCATCGACCACGCCCATCAGAGAGGAAGTCATCCTTGCTATGGCTGAGGTATTGCGCAACAACTTTGGCAACCCTTCGTCTACCTATGGCATTGGCAGAAGTGCTAAAGCAGTTATCGAAACTGCACGCAAGCAAATTGCAAAACACCTAAACGCTACTGCTCAAGAAGTTATATTTACTGCTACTGCTACCGAAGCCAATAATTGGATTTTACGCAACGCCGTTCAGTATCTTAAGGTAGAGAGAATTATCACCAGCAAAATCGAACATCACGCCGTTTTAAATACAGTACTCGAACTTCAAAAACAATACGGTATCGAGGTTGCTTTTGTCAATCTAGGTGAAAACGGAACTATTGATATTAGGCATTTAGAAGAAATTCTGAAAGATGAAAAGCCAACACTTGTAAGTCTTATGCACGTCAATAACGAAATCGGAACTATTTTAGACATCCATAAAGTAGCTAATTTATGCAAAGAACATAAGGCTTATTTCCATTCAGACACCGTACAATCAATGGGGAAAATCAGTTTTGACCTCAAAGAAATGCCTATTGATTTCCTTGTGGCAACTGCGCATAAATTTCACGGGCCTAAAGGCGTTGGTTTTTTGTTTGTTAGAAAGGGAGTAGGACTCAAACCACTCTATTTTGGCGGTAGTCAAGAAAAAGGTATTCGCCCAGGCACTGAGAGTACGCATCAGATTGTGGGTTTGGCGAAAGCCTTAGAATTATCATACGAAAACCTAGAAACTGAGAAAAAACACATCCAAATTCTTAGAGATTATCTCATTGAAAACTTGGATAAAAACTTCTCAGGCTATAAAATAAACGGAGATGCTGAAAATGGCGCCGTACATATACTCAACATTCAATTTCCTTTTGAGTCAAAGATTACAGCTACTATACTCTTTAGTCTAGATATGAAAGGCATTGCGGTTTCTAGAGGAAGTGCTTGTCAGTCGGGGAGCATCAGTCAATCACACGTACTTACAGAAATGCTAAGTCAAGAAGCGCTAAACAGACCTTCTCTTAGGGTTTCGCTGAGTCACTTCAATACCACAGAAGATATAGATTTATTGATAAAAGCCCTAAAGGAACTCTAATCAAAGTAATTCTATAAGAAATAAGCAAAAGAGATTATCCTTTGCTTATTTTTTGTTCTAATTCTTTTTGGAATTCTTCTAATACTGGTTTTACGGTACTTTCAGGAAGGTCAGCAATCCTGATATACATCAATCCATCAATCGAATTATTAAAAAGCGGATCGACGTTAAACGAAATCACCTTTGCATTTTGTTTGATATATTTCTTTATCAATACAGGCAAGCGCAAGTTGTCAGGCTCAATTTCGTCAATGATTTTGTCAAACTTATTTAAGTCTGACTTGGTTTCGTTGAATACAAAATCCTTATCGGCATCTTTGAGTTTTACTTTATATTCTTTCTTAGGATGTACATATTGAGCTATATACGGATCATAATAATGTGACTTCATAAACTCAATCATCAATGATTTTGAGAAATCTGAAAACTGATCACTGATACTCACTCCGCCAATCAAATATTTATGTTCAGGATAACGCAGCGTAGTATGCACAATTCCTTTCCAGAGTAAAAACAGTGGCATAGGTTTCTGTTGGTATTCGCTAATGATAAAAGCGCGTCCCATTTCGATAGATTGATTCATCATGCCATGAAGTTCGCTCTCGAAGCGGAAAAGTTCTTGCAGGTAGAATCCGTCAATACCATATTTCGGATAAATCTCTGAACCTAATCCCATGCGGTATGCTCCAGCTATTTTTTGCGCCTCTCCATCCCACAAAAACATGTGGTGGTAATATTGATCGTATTTATCGATATCGATAGATTGGTTTGTGCCCTCTCCTATTTCTCTGAATGTAATCTCTCTAAGTCGGCCTATTTCGTATAGGACATTAGGTATTTTTTCAGCATTCACAAGGAATACTTCATAGTTTTTGCTGTGCAACAATCGGCCTTCGTTTTCTCTTAACCAATCTACTTCTGCTACAATCTTATCGTGATTAGCTGCCTTTACAATTTCTTTGGGCGCCTTATGTGACTTTAGCATAAAGTTCTGCGTATTCAGAATTTTTGAATTCGGCTTCATAAATGCATTAGAGAGCATATAGGTTTTCTTTCTCAAAAAAGCACCAAACTCTTCAGTAGTAGGATATTCATTTTGTTCTGCAACGCTAATAGGCTTACCGATTCTTATCTTTATAGTTCTATTTTTTCTGTTGAATAACTCCGAAGGTAGTTTAGCTGTTCTCAATGTTCCGTTTAACTTCGAAAGCAAGTAAAAAAGCGGACTATTCTTGGCGTGAAAATATATTGGAACTACAGGAACTTGTGCTTTTTTGATGATTTTTATGGCGCCTTCTTCCCAAGGTTTATCAATAATGAGTTTATCATCTCTCAAAGTAGAGACTTCACCAGCGGGAAAAATACCTATGGGTTTGTTTTGACTCAGGTGCAACATGGTTTCCTTAATTCCCTGCAGACTAGACTTCTTGTCCTTATGATCCTCAAACGGATTCACGGGCATCACATAAGGCTTGAGCGGCTCTATTTTATGGAGTAAAAAATTAGCTATAATCTTGTAATCCGGGTTTCTTTCTAGCATTAACTTTAGCAGCAAAATGCCGTCAATTCCACCCAGAGGATGATTTGATATAGTAATAAAAGCCCCCTCCTTCGGGATGCGCTTAAAGTCTTCCTCGGGAATATCGAACTTAATCTCAAGATCGTCAAGAATAGCATTGAGAAACTCAACCCCTTCTAAGTGTTTGTTCTTATCGTATAATTTATTGATAGCTGAGATTCGAAGTGTTTTTAATAATGACCACCCCAGAAAAACACCTACAAATCCGAACTTATTAACCTTTAAGACCTTAGCCATTTCTTTTGCAGAAACTAATCCCATTCTTTTTTTTATTTGAAACGATTACAAATATAATCAAAAATAATTATCAAGCCTTATTTAAAACACCTACTACTGTCAATTTCTTTATGGTATTAAAGCTAGAAATAGTTTTGTTATGCACAGAGTAAAAGCCTTCTCTTTAGGCAAAAATATCGATTTAAATTGATCAATCTATTTATAGTTAAACACATAAAAGATCAATAGAATTTCTTTTAAATAAGAATAAGTATAAATAAGCCAGCCCTATCAAATACTTCCTTCAAAAGCACTATATTTGTACTAATGAGAAAGATAACTGTCATATTCTTTATTTCACTCTTCTTGTTTTCTACAACGGAGCTAGCTGAGCTATTGCGAATTCCAGTCTTAATTTCCCATTTCAAAGAACACAAAGAACACGACCCAGACATCTCATTTATCGGTTTCTTAGATTTACATTATAACAATCAATTGCCTGATCATCACCACGACAAAGAATCAGATACGCATAATAAGCTTCCTTTCAGCGGTTCACATGGGGTTAGCATCGTTTTTGTATCCTCTTGTCCGTTTTTTATTCAACCTCAAAATACCATTGAGGTAAATACTAAACTAAAATCTACTTTTTCAAATGACCAATACCTAGAAAACAACCACTTGTCTTCTATCTGGCAACCTCCCAAAACCTGTTAATCCATCTGAAGTTTTTATTTACAGCGCTCTATATTTAGTTTTTAGAGTTCTAATTTTCAATTGATTAACAAAACCAAATCATGTTACATAGAATCATTGATTTTTCAATCCGCAACAAGCTTATTGTTGGGTTGTTTACACTCGCGCTTATTCTCTTTGGTAGTTACGAAGCCACCAAACTCCCTATTGACGCCGTGCCAGATATCACCGATAATCAGGTGCAAATCATTACTGTCGCTCCATCTTTAGGTGCAACCGATATCGAGCGCCTAGTCACCTTCCCGATCGAGCAAGCCAATAGTAATATTAGCGGGATAGAAGAAATCAGAAGTTTTTCTCGTTTCGGATTATCGCTCGTAACTATTGTATTCGACGAAAAAACCGACCTGTATTGGGCAAGACAACAAGTGACTGAACGACTTCAGACGGTTCAGAAAGAGATTCCAAACGGCGTAGGAACGCCTGAACTCGGACCTATTTCTACTGGTTTGGGCGAAATATACCAATATGTCGTACGTCCAGAAAAAGGCTATGAAGACCAATATGATATCACCGAATTGCG
This sequence comes from uncultured Flavobacterium sp., assembly GCA_964598455.1. GTDB lineage: Bacteria > Bacteroidota > Bacteroidia > Flavobacteriales > Flavobacteriaceae > Flavobacterium. The sequence goes on along the minus strand of CAZRCB010000073.1, from coordinate 4,494 downwards.
CACCATCCAAGATTGGATTATCCGCAGACAGCTTCTCGGAGTCAAAGGTGTAGCTGAGGTCAGTAGTTTTGGCGGAAAACTCAAGCAATACGAAGTTGAGGTCAACTCAAATAAACTCCAAGCACACGACCTGACTCTAAAAGATGTCTTTACTGCGCTAGAGAACAACAACCAAAATACAGGTGGTGCCTATATCGAAAAAGGACCTACGGTTTTATACATTCGAAGTGAAGGACTCATTGGCAACAAAGAAGATATCGAGAATATTGCCGTAAAATCAACTGCAGAGGGCATTCCGATATTTCTAAAAGACATAGCTGTAATTAAAACCGGACATGCTACCCGTTACGGAGCTATGACCTATAACGACCAAGGTGAAGTAGCCGGTGCTATTGTGATGATGCTCAAAGGCGCCAACAGTAATGAGGTTGTCAAAGATGTTAAAAAGCGAATCGAAAGCATTCAGAAAACCCTGCCCGAAGGTGTTGTTATCGAGCCCTTTTTAGACCGAACCAAAATGGTGAATAATGCCATTCGAACTATTGAAACTAACCTATCAGAAGGAGCGCTCATCGTACTCTTTATATTGGTATTGTTTTTAGGTGATTTCAGAGCGGGCTTTTTAGTTGCCTCTGTGATTCCGCTCTCGATGCTCTTTGCTATTATTATGATGAATTTATTTGGGGTGAGCGGCAACCTGATGAGCTTAGGTGCATTAGATTTTGGGCTAATTGTGGACGGAGCAATTATTGTAGTCGAAGCGGTTTTATTTCAACTTCATCGCGGCAAGCGGTTCTCTGTCTTACAGAAAATTACTCAAAGTGAAATGGATCAAGAAGTGAGTTCATCGGCTACTAAAATGATCAACAGCGCTGTGTTTGGACAGATCATTATTCTGATTGTTTACCTGCCAATTTTCACTTTGCAAGGCATTGAAGGAAAGATGTTTAAGCCAATGGCTCAGACTGTTTCTTTTGCACTTATCGGAGCTTTTATCCTATCGCTTACCTATATCCCGATGATGAGCTCATTGGTTTTGAGCAAAAAGATGAAAGTGAAAGCCAATTTCTCTGACAGGATGATTCAGACTCTAGAGAATATTCACCAAAAAATGCTTACGAAGGTTTTAGGATTCCCCAAGATAGTAGTCGCTACAGCTTTATCGCTCTTTGCGCTGGCTATGGTAGTTATGTCTGGATTAGGAGGCGAATTTATACCGGCACTAGAAGAAGGTGATTTTGCCATTGACACCCAGGTACTGTCGGGAAGTAATCTTCAAACCACTATCGAATATACTAATAAAGCGGCACACGTACTCCTTACAGAATATCCAGAAGTAGAAAAAATAGTCACTAAAATTGGTAGCGGAGAAGTACCTACTGACCCGATGCCTATGGAAGCTAGTGATATGATGGTGATTCTAAAAGATAAAAAAAACTGGACCTCTGCCAAAACCTTTCCTGAATTGGCCGATAAGATGAGTAAATCTCTCGAAGCTGTTCCGGGAATTAGCACTGGTTTTCAGTTTCCTGTACAAATGCGCTTTAACGAACTGATGACAGGCGCTAAACAAGATGTAGTCTGTAAGATTTTTGGAGAAAACCTAGATAGCCTCACCCAATATGCCCATCGTTTTGAAGAAATTATCAAAACCGTCAAAGGAGCTGAAGAAATCTATGTCGAAACCGTAACGGGATTACCTCAAATTGTGGTGAATTTCAATAGGGCAAAAGTAGCGCAATACGGACTTAACATTACTGATATCAATAACATTGTCAACACCGCGTTTGCAGGACAGAGTGCGGGCAAAGTCTATGAAGGCGAAAAGCAATTTGATTTGATTTTGCGCCTTGACCAGCACCAACGCAAAAATATTGAAGACATCAGAAGCCTACTAATCCCTACAGATAGCAACTTACAGATTCCGTTATACGAATTGGCTGATGTGGCTATTGTTGATGGTCCGGCACAAATTCAACGAGAGGATTCTAAACGGAGAATCGTAGTAGGTTTTAACGTCATAGGCCGCGACGTACAGAGCATCGTTGAAGAACTACAAACCAAAGTCGAGCAGCAACTCAAGTTTTCTCCTGGTTACTACGCTACTTACGGCGGTGCTTTTGAAAACCTAAACCAAGCCAAAAGTCGACTGATGATTGCCGTACCGATGTCCTTAGTATTGATTTTCGTATTGCTTTATTTTGCCTTCCATTCGATTAAGAAAAGTTTGCTTATCTATACAGCGATTCCGCTTTCTGCCATAGGTGGTATCTTTTTTCTTGCTCTTAGAGGATTGCCTTTCAGCATCAGTGCGGGAGTAGGATTTATCGCTTTATTTGGTGTAGCCGTCCTCAACGGAATTGTGCTCATCGCAGAATATACGCGACTCAGAGAAGCGGGAGAAACAAACCTGCAAACAGTTGTTCTTAAAGGAACCAGAACTCGGATTCGCCCAGTATTAATGACGGCACTGGTTGCTTCACTCGGCTTTTTGCCAATGGCAATCAGCAAAGGTGCTGGAGCAGAAGTGCAACGACCTCTTGCCACCGTTGTTATAGGAGGATTGTTATTGGCTACTTTCTTAACTCTTTTAGTCTTACCTGTATTCTATATTTTATTCGAAAAAATAAAATTCCCTAAAATGAAAACACCTAAAAAAGTTCTTCTACTCCTAGTGCTTCTAGCGGTGCAAATCCCTGTGTTTGCACAGAGCATTACACTAGAAAAAGCCTTTGAAATGGCTGAGGAAAACAACCTTTCACTCAAAAGCAGTGAGCTATTAGCAGAGTATTACGCCAAGCGAAAAGCCACTTATTTCAACCTGCCACACACCTCTTTTAGTATGGAGTCAGGACAACTGAACAGTGCTACCTCTGATACTAAGTTTGACATCTCGCAGTCCTTTAGTTTCCCTACGGTGTATAGCAATCAAAAAAAACTATTAGCACAAGAATGGCACTTGGCTGTTATTGAAAAAGAACTCAATAAGGCTGAGCTCAAAAAATCGATAAGTCAGTTGTTTTATCACATTCTTGTACTCCGAGAGAAAGAGAATATCCTTAAGAAAACAGATAGTTTGTTTCAAGGCTTTTTAGAAAAAGCACATATCCGTTTTGATAAAGGAGAGTCCAATAGTATGGAGATTACCTCTGCTGAACTACAGCGCGATAATGCAAGCATACAACTTGCGAGGCTAGAGAATGAAATTGAGTTGGCTAAGATTCAGATGCAATTACTACTCAATTCAGACATTCGATACGAACCCATTGCCAATGATATCATACTGCGAACCGCTATTTTTGAAAACAGCAGCACTACAGAAGCACATCCTTCGATACAGTTAGCGGCGCAAGAATCTGAACGCTCTAAACAACAGCTAATACTCGAAAAATCAAAGTTACTGCCAAACTTCACGATTGGCTATTCAAACCAAAGCTTTTTAGATATAAATGACAAGCGTTTTAGTGCTATAATGGCGGGAATCGATATTCCGTTGTTCTCGGGTTTTCAGAAGGCACAGATAAAGGCTGAGCAACAAAAATTAGATTACACACAGAATGAGTTAGCTTTCAAAAAAGCCCAGTGGAGAACAGATTATGAAGTGGCTCTAAGTACTTATTTACTGCAAACCAAAATTGTAGAACATTATAAATCCAAACAATTGCCACGAGCCACGATTATTTTCAAAACGGCTGAACAGCAATTCCTCAACGGACAAATCAATTATCTAGAATGGGTGATGCTCAACAATCAAGCCTTCCAGATTCAAAACGATTATTTTGACGCTGTGATGCAGCTCAACCAAAATGCCGTTCATTTACAATACCTTATTTCAAAATAAAATAGTTATGAAAAACATATATATATTACTTGGTTTGCTCCTCATTTCAGGCTGTTCGAGCAAAGAACAAACAGAGCAAAACACAAATACAGAGTCAGAGACCTTGCTAAAATTATCCGATAAACAACTGGCTTCGTTCGAGCTGAGCACAACCGAGTTGCAAGAAAAATCTATCCTTCAGACCATTAGACTAAACGGCGTGATAGAGCTACCACCTCAGAACTTGGTATCTGTAAGTGTAGCGATGGGCGGATACCTAAAATCGACCAAGCTGATGCCCGGCATGCACTTCAAAAAAGGAGAAGTTTTGGCGGTATTAGAAGACCACCAATACATTCAACTCCAACAAGATTATTTGACAGCCAAAGTACAATTGCAAAACGCATTCTCAGAATATGAGCGCCAGAAAGAACTGAACCTGAGCAAAGCAAGTAGCGATAAGGTCTATCAGCAAGCTATGTCTGACTATCAAAGTTTGCAGTTCTCAAAAGAAGCTTTAGAAGAAAAGCTGCGATTGCTCAACATCAACCCAAATGCGCTATCATCTGGAAATATAAGCAGAACCATCAATGTCTATGCACCTTTTGAAGGATATGTCACTGCTGTAAATGCCAATATTGGTAAGTATATATCGCCTGAAGAGGTATTGTTTG
>CAZRCB010000072.1:6240-10364 GCA_964598455.1 uncultured Flavobacterium sp. | reverse complement strand
AAATACTAGAGTGGTTAAATAAAAGCAATACAGATGGCTGATTAAGCCTAATTAAATATACTTACTCATAAATATATTGCCTTGCTATAGTTCTATTCAACATATTTTTAGGAGCTAGATGCTGTTAGTTGCATCATTTTATATATATTTATTTCTTCAATATAAACTTGATTTATGAACATAGAAGACAACAAATCAGACAAGATCCCAAAGGTAACTGGAATTGGAGGGATATTTTTCTTTTCTAAAAATCCTGAAGAGACTAGGGAATGGTATGCTAAGAATTTAGGCCTTGAAGTAAATCAATGGGGCTCGAGCTTTGAATTTAGAAATTCCAACAGACCAGAAGAAATTAATTATTTGCAGTGGAGCCCCTTTCAGGAAGGGAGTGATTATTTTTCGCCATCCAAAAAGGAATTTATGATAAATTATAGGGTTCAGAATATTGTCGGACTAGTAGATAGATTAAGAGATAATGGTGTTACTATACTCGATGAGATCGTAACATATGATTATGGAAAGTTTGTACATATTATGGATGCTGAAGGGAATAAACTAGAGCTTTGGGAGCCTGTAGATAAAGTGTTTACCGAAATGGGAGGCAAAACAACGAAGTAGTTGGAACTATCCCTTTATGTAATTAGTAAATACAAAAAACGCCATTTTATCAAAATGACGTTTTTTTAAATCTATGGCTATGCATCAATTTATGAAGCAGTTTGTAACTTAAGCAAGTTTTTGTTTACCGCTTGTTCGGCATACTTTCTGTCAACATTAAGGACTTTAATATCTGAGCTTGGCAATTCATACATCGCATCTGTGAGTATTGCCTCGCAAAGTGAGCGCAAGCCTCTTGCTCCTAGCTTATATTCTAAAGCTTTTTCAACGATAAAATCAAGCGCCTCATCAGTAATAGTAAAGTCTATTCCGTCAATTTTGAAGAGTTTTTTATACTGTTTGATAAGTGCGTTCTTAGGTTCTGTCAAAATTGAGCGTAAAGTGTCTTTGTCTAACGGATTCAAATACGTTAGCACCGGAAGCCTCCCAATGATCTCAGGAATAAGTCCGAAGTCTTTCAAGTCTTTAGGGATGATATATTGAAGGATATTTGATCCGTCGATCTCTTGCTGTCCTCCTTTTTTATAACCCATCGCTTGATAATTGAGTCGTTTGCTGATCACGCGTTCGATACCGTCAAAAGCACCTCCTGCGATAAACAAGATGTTCTCAGTGTTTACCTCTACAAATTTCTGATCAGGGTGTTTACGTCCGCCTTTTGGAGGAACATTTACGACAGTTCCTTCAAGCAGTTTGAGTAAAGCTTGTTGTACGCCCTCACCCGAAACGTCTCTGGTGATCGATGGATTATCGCTTTTTCGGGCGATCTTGTCAATCTCATCGATAAAAACGATACCTCTTTCTGCTTTTTCTACATCATAATCGGCAGCTTGAAGCAAACGAGAGAGTATGCTCTCTACGTCTTCACCCACATAACCTGCTTCTGTAAGCACTGTTGCATCTACAATAGCGATAGGCACGTCAAGCATTCGGGCTACAGTTTTCGCAATAAGTGTCTTCCCTGTACCTGTTTGACCTGTCATGATGATATTGCTTTTCTCAATTTCTATTTGATCATCGTCTATTTCTTGACCTAGACGTTTGTAATGATTGTAAACAGCAACTGAGAGCACTTTTTTAGTTTGCTCTTGACCTATTACGTATTGGTCGAGGAATTCTCGAATCTCTAGAGGTTTTTTCAGAAGTAAGTCTGCGTTGTTTTTTTTAGTACCGAAGCTCCCTCTATCGAGTTCCTCCATTACAATTCCGTAGGCTTGTTCGATACAGTTATCACAAATATGCGCGTCTCTACCGGCTATGAGGATATCTGTATTGGCTTTTTTCTTGCCACAAAATGAACTTTCCAAATCGTTTTTTGCCATTTGTTTTTGTTATTATTATCGATTTAGCACTTCATCAATCATTCCATAGGCTTTAGCCTCACTAGAAGTCATCCAATAGTCTCTGTCGCTATCTTTATTGACTTTGTCGAATTCTTGTTTAGAGTGTTTTGCGATTATAGTATATAATTCGTCTTTTAGTTTCAAGATCTCACGTGCTGTAATTTCGATGTCCGAAGCTTGTCCTGATGCGCCTCCTAGAGGTTGGTGTATCATAACGCGTGAGTGGGGTAGTGCTGCGCGTTTTCCGTCAGCTCCTGCGCATAACAATACGGCTCCCATAGAAGCAGCCATACCCGTACAGATAGTGGCTACATCTGGCTTGATGTATTGCATAGTGTCATAAATTCCTAGTCCAGCATATACGCCTCCGCCTGGTGAGTTGATGTAGATCTGAATATCTTTAGCGGCATCTGTGCTCTCTAGGAATAATAGTTGTGCTTGTACAATATTGGCAATTTGGTCATCAATACCCGTACCTAAGAAGATAACTCTATCCATCATCAATCTTGAGAATACGTCCATTTGAGAAACGTTTAGTTGTCGTTCTTCAAGGATGTAGGGTGTCATACTAACTGGCGGTGTAGCTCTGCTTATAATTTTGTCATAATACAGGCTGCTTATTTTGTGGTGCTTCGTAGCGTATTTCTGAAATTCTTTGCCGTAATTCATAGTAGTTGTTTTAAAAGTAAATAAAAAGAGTATCAAACTTAAGAAATTTGATACTCAATATATATTAAAAATATGCAAATTATTCTCCGAAAGAGATTTTTGTGAATTCAGCATGCGTAACCTCTTTGGTTTTTGCTCCTGATTTTTCTGCGAATAGATTTAGCATTTTCTGGCTGATGATTTGTTCAGAAAGGCGTTTTACCTCATCTTGGTTAGAGAGCACACGTGCTACAATTCCTTCAACCTCTGCGTCTGAAGGGTCAAGTTGTCCGAACTGAGCCATTTGTTTTTTGATTAGATCTCCAGCGAAGGCTTTCAATTCTTCGAAAGTAACTTGTAGGTTATGCTCTCCGATGATTTTTCCTTCGATAAGTTGATAGCGTAGTCCTTTTTCGCTCTTAGCATATTCTACTTCTGCTTCTTCTGGGGTCATAGGCTGTTCTCCAGCTTGTAGTAACCATCTTTTAAGGAAATCAGCAGGTAGATCAAACTTCGTGTTTTCTAGAATATGATCTGTAATGTTGTTCAAGAACATTTGGTCTGCTTGAGTAGCAAATTGCATTTCTGCATCTTCTTTTATTTTTGCTTTAAGCTCATCTACAGAGGTTACTTTTCCTTCTCCAAACAATTTGTCAAGCAGTTCTTGATTTAGTTCGGCTAGTTCATTCCCGTTAACTTCGGCGATAGTAAAGTCAACATCTACCTCTAGACCATGTACGTTATCGTGAGAAACGCCTAGGTATTTCATAAGGTCGTGATCATCGGCAAACAGTCCTTTTGTAGAAACGCTAACTACATCACCAACTTTCTTTCCGATAAATTTCTTAGCGTTAGTTTTTGTTTTGAATATAGATGTATTGATTGTTGCTTCGTGGTTGATTCCTTCTGCTTCGTTAGTGAATGTACCTCTTAGTTCGTCTCCTTCTTCAGATTTTTCTTTAGAGAAAAGTTTCCCGAATTGTTTTTGGATACGCTCTACTTGTTCGTCGATTAGTTGGTCGTCTGCTGTGATTTTGTAGCGTACTACTTTCGGTGCTTTTAGGTCAACTGTAAATTCAGGTACGAGTCCTAGTTCGAAATCAAAAGAAAGAGTCTCTGCCTCCCAGTCAAAGTTCTCGTTCATAACAGGTAGTGGGTTACCAAGTATGTCGAGCTTTTCTTCTGTTAGGTATTTGTTTAGTGACTCTTGCAAGATCTTATTTACTTCGTCAAGAAGTACTGATTTACCGTATTGTTTTTGCACCAAGCTCATCGGGACGTGTCCTTTGCGGAATCCAGGTATGCTTGCGTTTTTGCGATAATCATTAAGTGCTTTTTCTACTTTATCGGCATAGTCTCCTTTTTCAACATTGATAGTAACTATGGCATTTAAAGCATCTGATTGCTGTTTTGTGATGTTCATTGTATAAAATATCTCGTTAATTTTGGGTTGCAAAAATAGTGTATTTTTGTTATTTAGACAACTTTAATGGAGTTGAAAGTTGAAAGTTGAAA
>CAZRCB010000072.1:0-6140 GCA_964598455.1 uncultured Flavobacterium sp. | reverse complement strand
AGTATAACTACTGTTTTTTTTAGTATATAATTATACCTCAATACACTATGCCTCCGTAGGCCATGCTATTCCTACTAGTTTTTTCTTTAAACTGATTATAAATAACAGAATGTACTTGATAATGTATCAATAAGTCTTAATTTTGCTTATCATTTCCAAAAAATAATATTTAGATATATGGCAAAATCTGCACTTTTAAAGTCGTCCTTAGCGAAAAAATATTGGATGGCTCTTACGGGATTGTTTCTGTGTGTGTTCTTAATCGGTCACTTAGTCGGAAACCTACAGCTTATTTTTGGGACTTCATTGCAGTTTAACGAGTATGCTTTGTTTATGACGAGTAACCCTGCGATAAAGCTCCTTTCGTACCTTACGTACATCTCCATTCTTTTTCATGCCATTGATGGTATTATGCTAACTGTACAGAACAGAAAGGCAAGGCCAATCAAGTACGTAAAAGAGAACCCAGGCGCAAACAGCAAATGGGCTTCGAGAAACATGGCGGTCTTAGGGACGCTGATTTTAGTATTTATCGCTGCTCACATGGTACACTTTTGGGCAAAAATGCACTTCTCAGATATGCCGCTTCAGAAGGTGGCTATTGAGACAGAGATCGGTGCTCAGGAGTTGTATTACACTACCAACGGAAACTATATCCCTGTGATGCAAGTAGAGCAAGGTGCTTATGTAGTCAAAAACGGTACGGAGTTTTATGATGCAGGTGCTGACCTAAAAGTAGCTGAGGGCTATAAGGATCTTTACAAAATCACTAAAGATTTCTTCCAAGACCCTAAGCTTGGGGTTTGGTTCGTGTTGTTCTACGTATTTTCGATGATCGTATTGGCATTCCACCTAAAGCATGGTTTTGCGAGTGCCTTTCAATCTTTAGGAGTAAATCACCCGAAATACAACAACTTAATTAAAGGCGCTGGAGCTGTATTCTCTCTGGTAGTTCCGTTGTTGTTTGCGATTATTCCAATTTACATTCATTTCTTCTTAAAATAGATTTCAGCTATGACATTAGATAATAAAATACCAAAAGGCGATTTAGCTACAAAGTGGACTGATTATAAAAGTCATATCAACTTAGTAAACCCTGCTAACAAGCGTAGGATTGATGTAATAGTAGTAGGTACCGGTCTAGCTGGTGGTTCTGCTGCGGCTACACTTGCTGAGCTAGGCTATAACGTAAAAGCTTTCTGTTTTCAGGATTCACCTAGACGTGCGCACTCAATTGCGGCACAAGGAGGAATCAACGCTGCTAAGAACTACCCAGGTGATGGAGACTCTATTCATCGTTTGTTTTATGATACTATAAAAGGAGGAGACTACCGCTCACGTGAAGCGAACGTATATCGTTTAGCGGAAGTTTCTGCAAATATTATTGACCAATGTGTAGCGCAAGGGGTTCCTTTGGCGCGTGAATATGGAGGTCTATTAGACAACCGATCGTTTGGAGGTGCGCAAGTTTCGCGTACGTTTTATGCAAAAGGACAAACAGGGCAACAATTGCTGCTCGGAGCTTATTCGGCTATGAACCGCCAGATAGGTAGAGGTAAGATTAAAATGTATAACCGTCATGAGATGCTAGAACTAGTAATCGTTGACGGAAAGGCAAGAGGTATTATCGCCCGTAACTTGGTTACTGGAGAAATCGAAAGACACTCGGCTCATGCTGTAGTATTAGGAACTGGAGGCTACGGAAATATCTTTTTCCTATCTACTAATGCGATGGGATCCAACGTAACTGCAGCTTGGAAGGCACACAAAAAAGGAGCTTTCTTTGCTAATCCTTGTTTTACACAAATTCACCCAACTTGTATTCCGGTATCGGGAGATCATCAGTCGAAGTTGACTTTGATGTCAGAGTCGCTCAGAAACGACGGACGTATATGGGTGCCTAAGAAAAAAGAAGATGTAATGGCTATCAGAGAAGGTAGAATTAAACCTGTACAGATAGCTGAAGAAGATAGAGACTATTACTTAGAGAGACGCTATCCTGCTTTCGGGAACTTAGTTCCTAGAGACGTGGCTTCGCGTGCTGCTAAGGAGCGTTGTGATGCTGGTTATGGTGTCAACAAAACGGGTGAAGCAGTATTTCTTGATTTCGCCTCGGCTATTCAGCGTTACGGAAAAGAGCAAGCGCGTATTAAACACCTTGACGAAAACGACACTAAGCTTGTACAGGAGTTAGGGAAAGCAGTAATCGAGAGCAAATACGGTAACCTCTTCTTGATGTACGAAAAAATTGTAGATGACAATCCGTATGAAACCCCGATGATGATCTATCCAGCTGTTCACTATACGATGGGTGGTCTGTGGGTTGATTATAACCTGATGTCAACTATTCCTGGTTGTTATGTGATCGGAGAGGCAAACTTCTCAGACCACGGTGCAAACCGCTTAGGGGCTTCGGCACTGATGCAAGGATTAGCTGATGGGTATTTCGTGCTGCCATATACAATTGGAGACTATTTATCAAAAGATATCGGAACAGGAACTATACCGACGAACTCTCCTGAATTTGATGCTGCTGAGCAAAAAGTTAAAGAGCAGATAGAGTTCTTTATGAACAATAACGGAAGCCAATCTGTAGATCACTTCCACAAGAAGCTAGGTAAAGTAATGTGGAACAAGGTCGGAATGGCTCGTAACGCACAAGGACTTACTGAGGCGATGGACGAGATCAAAGCCATCAGAGAAGAGTTCTATAAAGAAGTACGCGTACCTGGAGTAGCTAACGGCTTTAACCAAGAGCTAGAGAAAGCACTTCGCGTGGCAGATTACTTAGAGTTAGCGGAATTGTTTGCCAAAGACGCCCTCTTGAGAGAGGAGAGTTGTGGTGGACACTTTAGAGAAGAGCACCAGACTGCAGACGGAGAAGCAAAACGCGATGACGAGAACTTTGCTTATGTAGCAGCTTGGGAATATACAGGAAATCCAAGAGAAGCGATTCTGCACAAAGAGGACTTGGCATTCGAAAATATCAAATTAGTTCAAAGAAGTTACAAATAATTTAGTCCGAACATCAATAGCCATAGCCAGTGCAGTTTGACTCGCAGCAATTGATGATAAGATGATAAAACTAAATAAGATGAATCTAACATTAAAAATTTGGAGACAGAAAAACGCTCAAGATAAAGGAGGGATGGTTGACTATAAACTATCTGATATATCACCTGATATGTCTTTTCTTGAGATGCTTGACGTACTCAACGAAAGTTTAGTATATAAAGGAGAAGACCCAGTTGCTTTTGATCACGATTGTCGTGAGGGTATCTGTGGGATGTGTTCGCTATTTATAAATGGTGAGGCACACGGACCAGACAGAGGTATTACGACCTGTCAGTTGCATATGCGTATGTTCAAAGACGGCGATACTATTTATATCGAACCTTTCAGAGCGGCGGCATTCCCGGTTATCAAAGACTTGGTTGTTGACAGAAGCTCATTCGATAGAATTCAACACGCAGGAGGATTTATCTCCGTAAACACTTCAGGAAATACGCAAGATGCCAATGCGGTGCCTATCCCTAAAGCCGATGCTGATGCTTCGTTTGACGTAGCTGCTTGCATCGGGTGTGGAGCCTGTGTGGCTTCTTGTAAAAACTCATCGGCAATGCTATACGTATCTGCAAAAGTTTCTCAGTTTGCACTCTTGCCACAAGGGAAGGTAGAAGCTACTGAGCGCGTACTGAATATGATAGGGCAGATGGACGAAGAAGGTTTCGGAAACTGTACTAATACTGGAGCTTGTGAGGTAGAGTGCCCTAAAGGAATCACTCTTGAGAGCATCGCTCGTATGAATAGAGAATACTTAAAGGCTAGTTTGTCGAAATAAAACAGGCAAACAGCTCAATATATCAAAAGGACAGACGCATAAGTCTGTCCTTTTTTGTTTGCTAGTTATTTATTGTTGTATTATTGTCAAGCGCTGATTTCTGGTTAAAACAATAATTACTACATTTGTAATCTTACTAAAACTAAATGAAACGACATTTAATACCCCTACTTTTGTTGTTGCTCCTCACAGGATTTTACTACGGATGTGAGAAAGACGACATCTGCTCAGGCAATACGCCTACTACGCCAAAACTTGTAATCAACTTTTTTGAATATCAGAACCCGTCGGTATCGAAACAAGTTAGCAAGCTTGAGATATTCGAGTCAGAATCGCCCGATAGGGTTTTGGTTGTCGAGAATACAAATCAAGTATTGCTACCGCTACGGACGAATACTACAACAAGTAAATATGTGTTCAGACTAACCTACCAGAATATAAACACTACCATTACCAATGAGGATGTCTTTGAGATCAGGTATGTCAAAGAAGATATATATGTCTCTAGAGCCTGCGGATATAAATCGCACTTTGTCTTGGAGAACTCAGTGCCATTAAACCCTAATCCTAAAGTAGAAGACCTTGCAGACGAGTTGTGGATTAAGGATTGTATCATCAGACAACCAGTAATAACTAATGAAAATGAAACACATCTGGATATACTTTTTTAGTCTGATAGTAGCTTCTGCTAGCTATGCTCAGGACACTAAGACCGATACGATTATTACTGCTAAAAACCAACGCTACGGTTTACGTGCGGGTCTAGACCTGTTTAAGCTTGCGAAAACCAGCTTTGATGAGAACTATAAAGGTATAGAGCTTGTGGGCGATTATAGAATTACACAAAAACTATATTTCGCAGCAGAACTCGGAAACGAGAACAAAACCACAGATGAACCACAGCTTAACTTCACTACCAAAGGCACTTACCTCAAACTAGGAGTTGATTTTAATGCCTATGAAAATTGGCTGAATATGGAGAATCAGATCTATGTCGGGTTTCGATATGGTACGAGTTTGTTCTCGCAGCACCTCAACCATTATTCTATTTATAGCGACACGGGCGGTTTTTTGGGCGAGCACACACAAGTGAATATCAACAAAGAATACGGTGGTCTCTCGGCACATTGGGCGGAGATGGTTGCCGGTATAAAGGCGGAAGTATTCAAGAACTTGTTTGTCGGCTTTAGCTTTAGGATTAACTACCTCGTAGCCCAAAACAAACCTGAGGGCTTTGACAACCTTTATATTCCTGGATTTCACCGCACTTATGATGGGAATTGGGGCGTAGGCTTTAATTATACTATCTCATACTTTATTCCGCTGTATAAACTCTAGTCGCGCTGGCTTGTTTTTTGTAGTACCTAAGCAGATAATACCCTTTAAAAATTATATTTATGAAAAAGCTAGTTTGCCTAATTACCCTAATCGCACTACAACTTACTTTTGCCCAAGAGGTGACTCGTGAACTCTCAGCATTTACTGAAATCAAGATCTACGACAGAATTTCTGCGGAACTAATCAAGTCAAATCAGAACAAAGTAGAGGTTATTGGCTCTAGGAGTCATGAAGTCGAGGTGATTCAGAATAACGACGAAGTGAAAATTAGAATGCCTTTTTCGAAACTACTCAAAGGAGAAGATATATCTGTTAAGGTCTATTACTCGGGTAAGCTAGACGAAATAGAAGCTTTCGAAGGAAGTTTCGTAACATCAAAAGATATAATCTCGGTTTTTGACCTTGAGCTAGAGGCTAAAGAAGGCGCCGAGATACGATTGGAGGTAGCAGTCAACGAGTTAGAGGTAAAAGCCGTTACAGGAGCCTTTGTACACCTCAAGGGCGAGGTCAAAGGAGAATTGAAAGCAGCTATCAAGACCGGAGGAGAGCTCAGAGCAAAAGACCTACATACTAAAAGAACCAATATCTCAATCAGTGCCGGAGGAAATGCGGAAATATTCGCTACAGAATACGTGAGAGCCAGAGTAAAAGCAGGAGGAGACATACTTATCTACGGTACACCTGCATATATCGATCAGAAGACCTTTGCTGGAGGAACGATCACGCTCAAGTAGTAGAGAATAGTGTTTTAAGTAAGACCGCTGCGCTGCGCTCGCTGAAAGAGAATAGAGCATAGAAAATAGACTTTTTATTATTTTTTCCTCCTTAGGCGGACAGGTCCTCCTTCGGCGGGCAGGTCCTCCTTCGGCGGGCAGGTCCTCCTTCGGCGAGCAATAAAATTGTCAGTTAAGCCTCTACTGTTGTAAAAAAGCAAAAGCTAGCTCCCCTCTTGAGAGGGGTT
>CAZRCB010000071.1:0-10371 GCA_964598455.1 uncultured Flavobacterium sp. | reverse complement strand
AGCAGCATAGCCATTCTTTCTATACCCATCCCAAAAGCAAATCCTGAGTATGTTTTGGAATCTATATTACAATTTTCTAGTACATTTGGATCTACCATTCCACAGCCCATAATCTCTAGCCATCCTGTTCCTTTGGTGATTTTGTAATCCGTTGGTGTATTGAGACCCCAATACACATCTACCTCAGCGCTCGGCTCAGTAAACGGAAAATAAGAAGGTCGTAGTCGGATTTCTGACTTTCCGAACATTTCCTTAGTAAAATACAATAAGGTCTGTTTTAGGTCTGCAAAAGATACGTCTTTATCGATGTAAAGCCCTTCGACCTGATGGAAGATACAGTGAGAGCGAGAAGAGATGGCTTCATTTCTGAAAACTCTCCCTGGCGATAAGGTTCTAATTGGAGGTTGATTTTTCTCCATATACCTAATCTGTACGGATGAAGTATGGGTTCTGAGTAAGGTATCTGGATTGGTTTGCACAAAAAAGGTGTCCTGCATATCTCTAGCAGGATGATATTCTGGCAAATTAAGTGCGGTAAAGTTATGCCAGTCGTCTTCTATCTCCGGTCCTTCAGAGATATTGAATCCGATGTTTGAGAAAATCTCTATAACTCGGTTTTTTACAATAGAAATTGGGTGACGCGAACCTAGGTCTAGCGCATAACCCGGCCTTGTCAAATCCCCATACACGCCCTTGAGTTCCTCTTTGTTTTCGAGAGCCTCAAGCAAGTCTTTTATTTTGTCTTCTACTGTTTTTTTTAGCTCATTAATCACTTGCCCAAACTCTCTTTTCTGTTCGTTTGGAGCGCTCTTAAAGGCCGTAAAGAATTCGTTTAGAATTCCTTTTTTACTAAGGTATTTAATTCGAAATTGCTCTAGTTCATCTTTGCTCTGTGTCGAAAAAGCTTTAGCTTCTTGGATATGAGTCTTAATCTTCTCTATCATTGCCCTTTAATAATAACCGCATAAAGGGCAAATTTAGGCAATTTATTTTAAAAAAGGTTTATAAGATGACTCCTTTTTCTAGAAAATAATTTACTATAGCTCCTTTCATAAGTATGGTTTGTTCGCCTGCTTTAAGCATCGGAAGTTCTTCTTTTACTTTGTAGTGAGGCCATCCATCAGCATCAAAATATTCAAACTCATAGTAGCCATAAGGCTCAAGTAGTTTACAAATAGCGATATGCATCAGGTTTAATTTCTCGTCTTTTTTGAATGTTTTGTGGGGCTGACCCAACTCTTGAAGGCCGATTAGGAAAATTATTCCGTCGAGATCTAGGGGCTCGTCTTGATCGGCGAACTTGTTCGATAAAAATCGAACAAGTTCTTCCCATCTTGTTTTTAGTTGTGCGTCTCTAGACATATTATTTGATTATAAGCTCGTAAGGCATTCTTAGTTGAACTCCTTTGCGAGAATTCACAGTTTTGATTTGTTGGATAAGGTGATAGCTCTCCTCTCCTATTTCTTCTTTGATCAGTGCTTCTCTTGTTTTGATAAAAGGGAAAGGCAAACTCTCTGACAAGTACTCCTCGAAAGACATTTTGAATACCGGGAAGTTACGAATGCTATATTTGTCTAGCTCAACTAGATTTTTGGCATATTCAATAGCTTTTTCGAGTCCTCCAATTTCATCTACTAACCCCAAGGCAAGTGCATCTGAACCTGTCCACACACGGCCTTGCGCTACTTCGTTTACTGCCTCAACAGTCATACCACGACCTTTGGCTACGCGATCTAGAAATATATTATAGATATTCTCAACGCTAGCCATAGTCACTTCTCTGAAGCTATCAGTCATCGGTTGGAAAGGGCTGTATTCAGAAGAGTTCTTGTGTGTTGACACTATGTCTGAGTGAATTCCCCAGTTATTGGCTAGTTTTCTGAAGTTAGGAATAGCTCCAAAAACTCCTATAGACCCTGTAATAGTGGTTGGTTCGGCAAATATTCTATCTGCGTTACTCGAAATATAATAGCCTCCAGAAGCAGCTAGGTTACCCATCGATACAATTACTGGTTTGTGTTTTTTGGCTAGCTCAATCTCTCTCCAGATGATATCTGAAGCAAGGGCACTTCCTCCGGGAGAGTCGACTCTAAGCACTATTGCCTTTACCTTTTCGTCTTTGACAGCATCATTGAGAGATTTTCTCATATAGCCTTCGCCAATACTCATAGCATTCCCTTCACCGTCGATGATTTCTCCTTGTGCATAGATGACCGCAATTCTGTTGTCTGCTTTTTTACTATTAAGCGAACTGCCCACATTGGTTGCATACTTTGCAATTTCAATGGTGTTATAGTCTTTGTCATAATCTACGCCCAAAGCTTTTTTGATGCCGTTATGGAACTGATCTTCATAGCTAACTTTATCAACCAACTTATTAGTTTCAGCCATTTCTGGGGTTCTTGCCATTAAGTTGTCGGCTATGTTGTTCAGTTCGTCAATAGAAATATTTCTGCTTTTAGAGATATCGCCCACGATTGTCTGCCAAGCCGAGTTCAACAACTCTTGCATCTGTAGGCGATTTTCATCACTCATCTTGTTTTCTAAGAACGGCTCAACCGCACTTTTATATTTTCCGTGACGAATCACTTCCATCTGTATGCCTGATTTTTCTTGGAAATCTTTAAAGAACAGAATTTCTGACGAAAGCCCTCTGAAATCCATCGCTCCTACAGGGTTTAGATAAATAGTATCAGACACTGAGCTCAGGTAGTAATCCGACTGCGTATATGTATTGCCATAAGCAACTACGAATTTTCCTGATTCTTTAAAGTCGATTAGTTTTTCTCTAAGTGCTTTTAGCTGAGCCAAACCAAGACGTGAAGTTGGGTTTAGAATTGATATTCCTTTAATTTTATTGTCTGCTTTAGCGTTCTCGATAGCGTTGAGCACATCGACAAGCCCATTATAATTCTGATTATTCATAAACTGAAAATCAGTTATGATTCTATTTGACGCGTGATCCTGCGTGATGTCTTCGATATCAAGCACAAGAACCGAATTATCCTTTACTATTGTTTTCTTTGGGTCATCAGAGCTACCTCCGATAATAATTCCTATAAAAAATAGTCCGAAAAAAAGGATAGCAAAAAACAAAAACATTCCTACGATTGTAGATAATATGTTGCTTAAAAATTTCATGTTGTTTAGTTTTATATAATGATACTACTCAATAAGACGCTAAGTCAAATTAATTGTTACAGTAGTTTGCAAAAATCTCTACAGCTACTGACGAGTTCTATGGCTTCAGTTTTTCAGCCAGTTCTCAAGAATCTTCATCCCGTGTGGTGTCATGATGGATTCTGGGTGAAATTGCACTGCTTTTATCGGATGGATTTTATGTCTTATTGCCATAATCGTAGCCTTGTCATCAATAGCAGTAACCTCTATCTCCTCAGGCAAACCAATTGGATTTACTGCCCAAGAGTGGTATCTACCCACTTCAAATCTATAAGGTAAACCTTTAAAAAGCTCTTCATCATCAACCATCACTTCAATAGTTGTAGCGATTCCATGGGTAACTTCGTCGAGTTTCATTAGGGTCGCTCCAAAAACTTCAGCGATAGCCTGTTGTCCTAAACAAATTCCTAAAATCGGTTTGCTCGAGGCGTATGTTCTGATGACTTCTTTGAGTATTCCAGCCTCATCTGGTTTTCCAGGTCCTGGAGAAAGAATAATTCTGTCGTAGTCTTTGATATCCTCGACCTCTATTTCGTCATTTCTAAACACACCAACTGTCGCGCCTAAATGCTCAAGGTAATGCACCAGGTTGTAGGTGAAGCTATCGTAATTATCCAGCAAAAGTAGGTTCATCTGTGGCTTTTATATTAGTTTGAAAACGCCAATTATCGCAATAATAAAGGTAATACTACCGATGAGATAATTGACATTTTTCATAAAAAAATCAGTCCTAGATTCAATCTTTTGGATAAAGACAATATAGCCATAAAAAGCCAACATGGCTCCAGAAGAAGCACCTAGGGCAAACATACCTATGAACATTTTTTCAAAGCTAAACCAATTGTACGTACTCAACGTCACACTGAGCACAACATAAAACGGAATCGGAAACAAATTGATTAGCGACAGCAGCATGCCGGACAGGAAATAACCTTTCTTGCCTTTTAGTATCACACGTTGTTGTTCAACCTTTTTTTTGCCTGCAAAGAAGAAAAAATAAACACTCACCAACAAAAAGACACCAATGGCAATACGCTGAATCAAGTGACTAATATCCGCACGTTGGTCAAGAAACTTACCGAATAGTGTAGCTATAAAAGCTTGGAAAAACACTACAAAACTCGCTCCTAGACTCAAGCTCAACGCCTTTGACTTGCCCTCATTCAGACTTAGCTTTGCGGTGGTCATATTGATCAGACCTGGCAAGAGCGTCGTAGTGAAAGCCACTACTAGTCCGATGGAGAATGAGGTTACATAATTCATCTATTTCAACCTAAATTTAATATAGGTAATGGGTTTGTTGTGTTCTAAATATTGGTTTTCGTAAAAGGTCTGAATAGAAGTCACCACTTCTGGCGAACCGGCATTGGTATAGACATCGTGGTTGGCATAAATCACTTCGTGTCCTGCCCCGTGCAAGAGTCCGAGGGTATAACCGTGCATAAACTCACTATCGGTTTTTAGGTTGATGATTCCTTCGGGTTGGAGGATGTTTTTGTATCGTGCTAAGAATTCCGCGTTGGTCAAGCGGTGTTTGGTGCGTTTATATTTGATTTGTGGGTCTGGAAAAGTAATCCAAATTTCTGATAACTCTCCTTCTGCAAAAATATTTTCGATTAGCTCAATTTGTGCTCTTACGAAAGCTACATTGGGCAAATTTTCTTCCAGAGCGGTCTTGGCACCTCGCCAAAAGCGAGCCCCTTTGATGTCGATTCCTATAAAGTTCATCTCAGGGTATTTTCGCGCAAGTGCAACGCTATACTCTCCTTTCCCACAACCTAGTTCTACGACAATCGGATGGTCATTCTTGAAGAAATCTTGGTTCCATTTCCCTTTGAGTTTGAATTCGTCTGAAACAACTTCGTCTCTCGTTGGCTGAAAGACATTCTCAAAAGTCAGGTTTTCTTTAAATCGCTTTAGTTTATTTTTACTTCCCACTGGATATCTTTAATTTTCTGACAAAAGTAAAGAATAATCGTTTAACAAAAAATTTCTGTTACTTTGTATGACAAATAAACTTACGCCTTGGCTGCATCAAAAAACATATTAGTCGCTCCACTGAATTGGGGTTTAGGACACGCAACACGCTGTATTCCTATCATTAACAATCTTATCAAGTCTGGTTTCAACCCAATTTTAGCCTCTGACGGAGCCTCATTAGCACTACTCAAAAAAGAATTCCCGAACCTCATCGCACTAGAACTTCCGTCGTATGAGGTAAAATATAGCCGAAGTGGTAAACACTTAAGACTAAAACTCACCTTTAGCGCCCTTAAGATGTTAGGTGCCGTGAGAAAAGAAAAACGCGTAACCAAGCGAATAATCAAAGAACACAACATCAGCGGCATTATTTCTGACAATAGATTTGGAGTCTATAGCAAACATATTCCATCGGTTTTTATGACGCACCAACTCAATGTGCTTTCAGGAACTACGACCCAACTCACCAGTTATATCCATCAAAGTTTGATTAAAAAGTTTGACCAATGTTGGATTCCGGATGTGTATGAAAAACCAAACCTTTCGGGTTTCTTAGGGCATCTCCAAAAGACAAAACTCGATTTGAGATACCTCGGCGCTATTAGCAGGTTTGAGAAAAAGGAAATGCAACACACGTATGATTTAGCCGTAGTGCTCTCTGGCCCTGAGCCTCAGCGTAGTATTTTCGAGGAAATCATCACCAAAAAATTAGATAATTCTAAGCTAAAAACGGTTGTCGTAAAAGGAATAATCGAAGACAAGCAAAAATCAGAAAGCATTGGCAACACCACTTTCTATAACTTTATGCAAACTCCAGAGCTAGAGCAACTACTCAACCAAAGTGCGATGGTACTTTCGCGGTCGGGTTATACCACAGTTTTAGATTTGGCTCGGCTAGAGAAAAAAGCGTTTTTTGTACCCACACCTGGACAGACTGAACAGGAATATTTGGCTAAGAAACTTAAAGTACAGAAAATAGCCCCGTATGCCACACAAGAAGATTTTAATATAGAAATGTTAACCGAAGTAGAACAATATAAAGGTTTTAAAGACTTCTACACACAGCCCAATTGGGAGTATTTGTTTGAAATTTTAAAAAGAAGAGCTAAACATTAGCCCTCATAAAAGTTATCGGAAATGCTAAAACAAATCAACTCGTGGAGAGGATTTTAGGGTTTTAAAACAAGAATATTAGCGAAAATAACAGCCTTAACATTGGTGTAATATATCAATAAATTTATCTTTGAAAGACCAATAAATAATATCAAAAATCAAATTGTTTAATTACACCCAACGGGTTAAATGATTACTAACTAAAAGTAATGCAAGAACTAAAGCTTTTATTACATTTTTATAAAAGTATCTTTTTGATATTGCTTTTGCTTTGTGCAATAGTTGTTTTTGTCCAAGCCTTACCTATTCCTTTTTTTATTGCTTTTATTCCAATTGGAATTGACTATTTGTTTAGATATACATTTAGAAAAAATACTTTCTATTTTTACCTGAATAAAGGCTTTAGTATACACAAATTATATCTATATAGCCTTTTAATAAATATTCTTATTGTTAGTATATCTAAACTCTTTTTGAATGGAACAGGTTCATATTGACAGCATAACTAAGTCTTTTGGGGAAAAACCCATTATCTCGGGAGGAAGTATGCATCTGAAAACAGGAGATGTAATAGGCTTATTTGGGAGGAATGGAGCTGGAAAATCAACACTCCTTTCTATACTTTTTGGAGTAATTCCTGCGGATACTATCTTTTTAAAATACAATGAAAAAGTAATTCTAAACCGATATCATTTTAAAAAAGCGTTTTCTTTTTGTCCTCAATTTATTTTTTTACCTGAGATGAAGGTTTATAATCTTATCAAGTTGTTTTTAGGAAAAGTAGCCCCACTTTTTATTGATGATGATTTGATTAAAGACATCTTAAATAAAAAGGTTTCTGATTTGTCTTTCGGAAGTCAAAAGTATTTACAGACAAAACTTGTGCTGTATAACTCTCAACCCTTTTGTCTACTTGATGAACCATTTAGTGGGCTTTCTCCATTATTGACCGAAAAAATAAGCTCAATTATCCAAACACAATCTTCTGAAAAAGGGATACTTTTTACAGATCATAATTATAGCTCTGTATTAGAAATTTCTACTCAAAATTATGTTTTAAAAGATAGTTCAATATTCCGATTAATGTACAAAGAAGAAGTAGTGAATTACGCATATATTAAAGAACTCATTTAAAATATTGCTTATTTTACCATGAGCTTTTCCGCCTTCTGATTTGAATATCAATTAGTTGACATTTTTTATTAGATGATTGTAACAATCAATTGATTATGTTTTTATCACTCTAAAAGAAAACCCTACTTCTTCAAGCTATCGTGAGAGTGAGATTGGGTACCGTCATTCCATAGGGTAAGGATATCGGTAGCAACAGCGGCACCACTGCCCGCGGCAATCGCCACTTGACTTCTGTGTCCTGCCAAAACTCCTGCAACATAAATTCCGTCAATGACCTTGTGATCATCGTTAGTGAGTTGCACTCTGTTTTTGGCGGGAATAGATTTTTTGTGGGGAATGATATAGTGGTTCAAACCATCGATATCAAAAAGATGAGAAGCACCAATAGCTATGACAAGGATTTTAGTTTCATAGATATTTCCTGTGGTATAAACCTGAAAGAAATCATTGTTTCGGACTATTTTGGTTACTTTTTCGTTGGGGATTTGCTCAATATGAGCGTAGTTATTGAGGTGTTCAATACTCTCTGTTAGCACCTCCGAGCCTAATTTCCCGAAAGGCACACCATATACATTATTCAGCACGGCATCTTGAAGGTTCCCGCCTCTTTGATGGGTGAGAATACCGATGTTTTTGTCCTGTGCAAAAGGTTTTTTATGAGCCGAACCTAAGACTAAAGCGCAAGAAACTCCTGCTACTCCGCCTCCAATAATCAACACATCAAACATAGCTTATTTACTTTTATATTTATCTTGAATCGCTTTTGAAGTCGTGAAGATAAACAATATAAGAATAGCACAAAGTGAAGCTACGATACCTATAAGGGCAATAAGACTATTTCCTGAAAAAATACTACCAAAATCTAGTTGAGTGATATTAAACACAACTAGGGCAAAAGCCATTATCATAAGTGTATAAACTAAAGTCTTCATGTCTTTTTTATTTACTTTTGAACAAAACTACGCCTCCTAAGACTACATAAAAAGCCCTTTAACATTAGATGCAAATAATTTAACAGCAATAGCCAGTAGAATTACCCCAAAGACTTTACGGATAACACCTAGTCCTCCGACACCTAAAAAGCGCTCGATTTTGCCTGACATCTTAAGAACGACATAGACCATTACTGTGTTTATAAATATTGCGATTATGATGTTTATGCTTTGAAACTCAGCTCTAAGTGCGAGTATGGTCGTCATCGTCCCTGCTCCAGCAATCAGCGGGAAGGCAATCGGAACGATGGAGGCTGTGTTGGGTGCTTCATCTTTATAAAGCCGAACGCCGAGAATCATTTCGAGTGCCAAGAAAAATAATACAAAAGCTCCGGCTACCGCAAAGGAATTTACATCAAGTCCAATGAGTTTTAGGATTTCATCTCCCACAAACAAGAAAGAAATCATGATAAAAAATGCCACTATGGATGCTTTTTCTGACTGTATATGCCCTACTCTAGTACGCAAATCAACAATAATCGGGATGCTGCCTAGTATGTCAATTACAGCAAACAGAATCATCGTTACCGTTACTATTTCTTTCCAACTAAAACCTAAAGAGAACTCCATCTTTATTTATTATAAAATTATTGGTTGCAAAGATATAGAACTAGGCACAGAAGTCATACAACTTTTGCTGTTGATATGTTTTTATGCAATTAAATCTATTCATATACAAGTCAAATCTTAAATCGCAGTAGCGAGAATATACTCGGTATAACCCGTTGGGTGTAATTAAACAATTTGATTTTTGATATTATTTATTGGTCTTTCAAAGATAAATTTATTGATATATTGCACTAATGTTAAGACTGTTATTTTCGCTAATATTCTTGTTTTAAAACCCTCAAAAGTTTTCGCATAATTCCTTCTGATCAGGAATTGGTCACATAATTGAGAAAATAGTGTTTCTATTCTTTTTCTTGACTTTCTAAGAATATAAGCTTGAGGTTTATAGTTATTTTGATTTATTCATTTTGGGGTTTCTAGCTTTATATTAACTGTTTGAAACAAATCTAATTGTATACTCTCAGATAAATAACCCCTATCCCCAAGTAGCACACAGTCAGACATTTGTTGTTTTATATTTTTTAAGAAATGAATGTCAGGCACTTCTGCTTTTGTAATATCTAATGAATAAAAAACTCCAGATATAGAGCAAACTCCATGTAGTTTATAGCCATAAAACCAATTGTTTTGCGAAGCACAAAAACCTTTAGAAGGCGCCGTTTCTAACTCATTTTTACAGATTTTTACTCTATTATGCCGTGAGAACTTGCAAATTTCAAGAGGCATACTGTCTACTATAAAATAATTCTCAAACTCTAAAAAACGTGAAGCTAATTTTGTCCGAATCAACTCAGAAAATAAAAATAATTTTCTACGCCTTTTATTGTATTGGCTTCGTTCAATTAGGTTAGGAATTTCTGATTGGTTTATCTGCTTAAATAAATAGTTTTCACTATCAATTGACATATATTCAGCTGTTAAACTCAATGCAATAACCTCTATATCAGTCATTTTAGGCTTTCTTCCATCCCCTAGTTGATGTTCCAAGTCTAAGTTCAAAGAATTGATAACTTCTAAAACTCTTAAATAATTTTTGATTATATTTGTCATGGATATTGTTTTTGTTTTGCGACTTCAAGATACTGAATTTCAGTATCTTGAGCAATATCCAATCGATATTTTTTACTTCAAATAATTACACCCAACGGGTTATTAGAATATATTCTGATAGCTTGGTTTTAAACATCTCGTTATCTTAAAGACACCGTGCATTTTTAGGAAGTTTTTAGTAAATGGGTGTGAATCTTTGAGAAGTAGGTAAAAACAACTCCAATTCTCTATTCCGCCGAAGACATTTTGAGTTGTCCTAGGCGTAGGAGTTTCTCTGAAGCTGCCAACTGATTTGGGTTGGTTCCAGGTTGGTCTTGCGGCACTTCGAGTTGTTGTTTTTTATAGAATTCT
>CAZRCB010000070.1:0-10456 GCA_964598455.1 uncultured Flavobacterium sp. | reverse complement strand
CTAGGCGTAGGAGTTTCTCTGAAGCTGCCAACTGATTTGGGTTGGTTCCAGGTTTGTCTTGCGGGACATCGAGTTGTTGTTTTTTATAGAATTCTGTCCAAAAATCATCAATCTGATGGGTCGTAGGATTCTTGAAGTTCATAGGGATATGTTCAAAAATAGCATCCGCTCTAAAAGCGCGTTCAATAAAATCAGAACAGTAAAAAGCATTTTCGTCAAGGATATAACTAAAGTTATACGGCTTACCGAGCATAGATTTTGCTTGAATTATTGCCTCTGAGATAGAATGTTGGTATTCATTGAGAAGCCTATAAATCAGCATTTGCTGTTGATTGTTATTATTTTTAGAATAGAAATCAGACAGCAATTCTCTATTAGATCCTAGCTTGGTAGAAGCATGCAACACAAAGATGGAGTCTCCTGAAATCTCAACCAAACCAATATGATCAAAGTTTGCCACCGGCGTTTGTTGCGTCACTCTATTGATGGCTCCTGATAAGTTGTCTAGTTGTGCTTCCACAAATATCAAATCTCCGTTTTTAAGGTTTTTCGGATAAATGTTTGAAGGTGTTTGGCTCATAGAAGTTGCACACGAACATAAAAATCCCCCTAGAAGTACCGCAATAAAAGTTCTGAAGTGTATCAAAATATAGTTTTCAGCCAAAAATACGAAAAGCAGCTTACAGAAAATAACTATATTTGAAAGTTAGCCGTCATACTAGAAAACCGAACTAAAACATTGAAAAAAAATAAAAAATTAAATGCAGAAACTTAAATATTCGCTTTTATCAGGTTTAATTTTTGGAATTATAATTGGAATTTATTGCTACGTTACCGACAAAGAAGAAATTGCAATTGTTTTATCAATTTTCTGTTTTATAACTTTTAGTATTATTTCATATTTCAAATTATTTTCAAAAATAGATTTTAGTACAGAATTTGAAAAAATTGACAAAAAATCAATTATTTATTCAGGTTTAGCAAATCATTTTAAAGACAATATTGCAGTTGGTGGAACTTTGTATTTATTAGAAAACAAAATAATTTTTCAAACAAATGCTATAAATTTTGCTAAAAGACACCAAAAAATAATTGAACTGAATAAAATTGACAAAACTGATTTTAGAAAAACTATGGGTTTAATAAATAACGGAATTTTTATAAAAACTAAAGACAATATGATGGAAGAATTTGTTGTCAATAAAAGAGAAATTTGGAAAGAACAAATTGAAAAAGTAATGAAAATAAATTCGAGCGAAATCGAAAAAACAGAAACTGAAAAAAGTACGAACGGCTAACAAGGGTTTTGCAAAATGGCGGGGTTAAGTCTAAATTGAAAGTTTGTACATTTTAATCCGCAAAAGCCAATTTTATTGGCTTTTTTCATAAATTAGCAAATAGAAATTGGCTTTTGCTACGTTCCGTCTAAATCGAAACTTTCGTCTTCGATTTTCCGCCACTACGCCAAGCCCCGAACCGTTATAAATATAATGACGAAATGATTATTCCCCCCTACTTAAAAAAAGGCGATACCGTCGCACTTGTCTGTACTGCTAGAAAATTCACTCCTGAAGAAGCACAACCCGCTATCGACCTGCTCAAAAGCTGGGGTTTGAAAGCCAAACTAGGCGCTACTATCGGGTTAGATAACTTTCAGTTGGGCGGATCAGACGCAGAGAGAACAGCAGATTTTCAAGCGATGTTAGACGATGAGGCGGTCAAAGCGATTTGGTGCGTGAGAGGTGGCTACGGAACTGTTCGCATTATTGACAACATAGATTTCTCGGCATTTATTACAAATCCAAAATGGGTAATCGGATTCAGTGACGTAACGGTTTTGCACAGTCATATCCATAATTTGGGTGTCGCTACGATACATTCCATTATGCCTTTTAGCATCCCGAAAGCTGATCCAAAAGCAATTGAGAGTCTTAAACAGGCGCTGTTTGGAGAAAAAATATCTTATACCATAGAAAGTTCAAGTCTGAACAAAAACGGAAAAGCAAAAGGAGTTTTGGTGGGCGGAAATCTATCCATACTGTATAGTTTATTAGGCTCTGAATCCTGTTTAGATACGCAGGATAAGATTCTGTATATCGAAGATTTAGACGAATATTTATACCACATCGATAGGATGCTGATGAACCTCAAGAGAAATGGCTATTTCAAAAACCTAAAAGGACTGATCGTAGGTGGTATGACTGATATGCACGACAATTCAATTCCGTTTGGTATGGATGCATATCAAATAATTCTAGATATTACTAAGGAATACACCTTCCCTATTTGCTTTGATTTCCCCGCAGGACATCTTCCGGACAACAGGGCTTTGGTTCTAGGCAAAGAAATTTCACTCGAAGTAACAGATACTTTAACTAAAGTTGATTTTTTATAAAAACAACTAATAGTCAACAGGTTATACCTATAAAACCCTTTCTTATGGGCTATCTAGATAGGTCTATCCCACTAGCGGGTTATTAGTGTTTTTTTGTAATGTACTACGACTAAAAATTTGTAACTTTGTTGCTTAACAAATTGTAAAATCATCAAATTCAAAATAAAATGACAACTGTTTCTACCCAATTTGGAATAAAACAAGCTTTAGAGCAATTAGGAATTAAAGATTTAAACCTCGGAACCTCAACAGGTCAGGAGAGTTTTGCAAACGGACGTATCATCGAATCATACTCTCCGGTTGACGGAACGCTTATCGGGAAAGTACAAGCTTCGACCAAAGAAGACTATCAAGCTGCTATGAAAAAAGCAGAAGAAGCCTTCAAAACTTGGAGAATGATTCCTGCACCTAAAAGAGGTGAAATCGTAAGACAAATGGGAGAAGAGCTTCGCAAAAACAAAGAAGCACTCGGACAACTTGTTTCGTATGAAATGGGTAAATCGCTTCAAGAAGGTTTAGGAGAAGTTCAGGAAATGATTGACATCTGTGATTTTGCAGTAGGATTATCACGTCAGCTCTACGGACTTACGATGCACTCAGAAAGACCTATGCACAGAATGTATGAACAATGGCATCCCTTAGGAGTTGTTGGAGTTATCTCTGCGTTCAACTTCCCGGTTGCGGTTTGGAGCTGGAATACGATGATTGCTTGGGTATGTGGAGATGTTTGTATCTGGAAACCAAGTTCAAAAACACCTCTTTGTGGAATTGCTTGCCAAAACATCATCAGAAAAGTACTAAAAGACAACAACATCCCAGAGGGCGTAAGCTCACTAGTAATCGGTAACGAATGTGGAGACCTTATCAACAACGACCCGAGAATTCCGCTAGTTTCGTTTACAGGTTCTACAAGAATCGGACGTCACGTTGGGAAAACCGTAGCTGAGCGTTTTGGGAGCACTATCCTAGAATTAGGAGGAAACAACGCTATTATCGTTTCTGAACACGCCGATATCAATATGGTACTCGTAGGTGCGGTGTTCGGAGCTGTCGGAACAGCCGGACAAAGATGTACTTCTACCAGAAGACTTATCGTTCACGAAAGTGTGTATGACAAAACTATTGCAGTGCTTAAAAACGCATACGGACAACTAAAAATCGGTAACCCACTTGACGCAAACAACCACGTTGGACCGCTAATTGACAAAGCTGCTGTTCAGGATTATCTAAATGCAATCGAGAAAGCAAAAGCCGAAGGCGGAAAAGTAATCGTTGAAGGTGGCGTCTTAGAAGGAAAAGGATACGAGAGCGGATGCTACGTAAAACCTTGTATTATCGAAGCTAAAAACGAATACCAAATCGTACAGGATGAGACTTTTGCTCCAATTTTATACATTATGAAATATTCAACTATCGAAGAGGCTATCGCCATGCAAAATGGTGTTCCGCAAGGACTATCATCTTCTATCTTCACTAGCGATATGAGAGAAATGGAATTGTTCTTGTCTCAAGCTGGTTCAGATTGTGGAATTGCAAACGTAAATATCGGTACTTCAGGAGCTGAAATCGGTGGAGCATTCGGTGGAGAAAAAGAAACTGGAGGCGGACGTGAGTCAGGATCTGATGCTTGGAAAGCCTATATGAGAAGACAAACCAATACTATCAACTACGGTACTGAATTGCCAATGGCACAAGGCATAAAGTTTGACCTATAAATCAATCCAATAGCCCTATACAAATGCTAAAAAGGCTCGAACTCTGCTTCGAGCCTTTTTTGATTTTGAACCATAAATGGGCTTTAGCAATAGCTATCCGCATTTAGAAAGCCTAAAAAAGCGCTATGTGCATTTATTTTATTATTTTTGGTTTTTAAGTAAACAGTCAAAAAAATATCTATGTATCATTCTAAAATTACTGGCTTAGGGTATTATGTTCCTGATAATATTGTGACCAACGATGATTTATCAAAGTTAATGGACACCAATGACGAGTGGATTCAAGAGCGTACCGGAATCAAAGAAAGACGCCATGTTTCTACACCCGAAGACACCACTACCTCAATGGGAGTAAAGGCAGCGGAAATTGCTCTCGAGCGATCAAAAGTAGCCAAGGAGGATATTGACTTTGTCATCTTCGCCACGCTAAGTCCGGATTATTATTTCCCTGGTCCTGGGGTGATGGTACAAAGAGATTTAGGACTAAAGACTGTCGGAGCACTCGATGTGCGTAACCAGTGTTCGGGTTTTGTATATGCCCTATCAGTTGCAGATCAATTTATCAAAACGGGTATGTATAAAAACATCCTTGTGATAGGTTCAGAAGTACATTCAAGAGGACTTGACTTCACAGATAGAGGAAGAGCGGTTTCGGTGATTTTTGGCGATGGTGCTGGTGCTGCCATTCTCTCTCGAGAAGAAGACACGACCAAGGGAATTCTCTCTACACATCTGCATTCAGAAGGACAACACGCTGAGGAATTAGTGCTTGTTGCACCAGGAATGGGCAAGAGATGGGTAACCGATATAATCAAAGACAACAACCCAGATGACGAGAGTTATTACCCACATATGAACGGACAATTTGTGTTCAAAAATGCCGTAGTACGCTTCTCAGAAGTCATCAACGAAGGCCTGGAAGCCAACAACCTACAAGTCTCAGATATTAATATGTTGATTCCGCATCAGGCTAATCTGAGAATCTCACAATTCATCCAACAGAAATTCAGACTCTCTGATGACCAAGTGTTTAACAACATTCAATCTTACGGGAACACGACTGCTGCCTCAATCCCAATCGCCCTCACACAAGCTTGGGAACAAGGAAAAATTAAAGAAGGAGACTTGGTTGTATTAGCTGCTTTCGGGAGTGGATTTACTTGGGGAAGCGTGATTATCAGATGGTAGTCTGAATTTGACATCGCATTATAAAAATTGATCAGTAGTACATAGTATATGACTAAAATTTCTGGAGTTATCATTACGTTTAACGAAGAGCAATACATCGAGAACTGCTTGAAATCATTGGTAGATGTGGTGGACGAAATAGTTGTTGTCGATTCCTTTTCTACCGATAAAACCAAAGAAATTTGTTTGAAGTACGGCGCTCGTTTTATAGAAAATCCGTTTGTAGGCTATACTGACCAGAAAAACTTTGCCAACAATCAGGCAGAATACGACTATATACTCTCTTTAGATGCCGATGAGGCGCTAACAGACGAATTGAAGCAATCTATACTCGAAGCAAAGAAAGAGCTCGCATTTGACGGCTATTCATTCAATAGGTTAAATAACTATTGCGGTAAGTGGATCAAACATTCAGGTTGGTATCCCGACAGAAAAATCAGACTCTACAATCGCAAGAAAGCACAGTGGTATAGCCCGACTAACCTTCATGAAACCATCAAATTAGACGACCCACAAAGCCATCAAATCCTAAAAGGAGATTTATTGCACTGGGCGTATGACACTTATAGCGAACATTATCTGAAAATTGATAACTTTACTTCTATTGCGGCAAAATTCTATGTGCTGAACGTCAATGAACCCATAGGACTACACAAGATAATCATCAACCCTACTTGGAATTTTATTAAGTCGTATATCATCAAAAGAGGTTTCTTAGACGGATTTCAAGGTTATGTGATAGCCAAGTTTCACGCTTCTGGCACTTTCTTGAAATACGTTAAGATTAGAGAACTACAAAAACAAAACAAGAACTGATGAAAATAGGTTTTGATGCAAAACGGTATTTTCACAACAATACCGGTCTTGGTAATTACAGTCGGGATTTGGTGCGTATCTTATCGCAAAACTTCCCCGATGATTCTTATTACTTATACAATACCAAACCCAATGCGGCACGTGCGGCGCTACTCAATCCTAAGAATACTCTTGAGAGACTCCCTGTTAGTTCCTTTAGCAAAAAGCTGAAAGGACTTTGGAGAACATTCTGGGTGACAAACCAAATCAAACAAGACAACATCGATATTTATCACGGGCTTTCTGGTGAAATTCCGATGGGTTTACCTAAACACATCAAATCAGTTGTGAGCATTCACGATTTGATTTTTATGCGTTATCCTAATTTGTATTCGTTTTTTGACCGAAAAATTCATTTCTATAAATTCCGTTATGCTGCCAGAAAAGCAGATTGCGTAGTTGCTATTAGCGAACAAACAAAAAAAGATATCATTCAGTACTTGAAGATAAATCCCAATAAAATAAAAGTGGTGTATCAAGGCTGTGCAGAAGTATTTAAACAAGAATTTTCAGCAGAACAGAAAGATATAGTTAGCCAAAAGTTTCAACTACCAAAAGACTTCGTGCTCAATGTCGGTACTTTAGAAGAGCGCAAAAATGCACTTACGATCATCAAGGCTATCAAAGACATCGATACAAAATTGGTGTTGGTCGGCAGAAAAACGAAGTACTTTGAGCAGGCAGAAGCCTATGCAAGACAAAATGGTTTTGAGGATAAAATTATCTATCTGAAAAACCTTTCTCAGCAAGAATTAGCGATTGTTTATCAGCTTGCTACTGTGTTTGTATATCCGTCAATATTTGAAGGTTTCGGCATTCCGATTATAGAGGCTATGTTTTCTAAGACTCCTGTGATTACGACTAACTCAGGTGTTTTCCCAGAAGCTGGAGGCCCTGATAGTTTGTATGTGAATCCGCTGGATGAAGTTGAGTTAGGGCAGAAAATAAAATACTTGCTAGATCATCCCGAAAAGCGAGACCAAATAGCAAGTAAAGGTTTTGAGTTTGCACAACAATTCTCGGACAAAAGAATTGCCGAAAACTGGCACAAGTTATATTCTGAATTATTATAAACTAGTTTTCAATCACGCGTTTATCCACATAATCACAACTCATAATACGCAGGATTCCCATATAATCGAGGTTAAACTCGACAAGGCTTCCCACTTTATAGTTATCTGGATTATCGCCCAAATCAACCACCATCATATCTGAGCTAGACCCGACGAGTCTGACATTCTTAGAGGTCGGAAAGATGTGATTTTCATCTACGTCTAATAGTCCAACATCGATAATAGCTCTATACGACGTGTTTTCTGAGTTGGGATCTTCTTCAAAAACCACTTGTTCTCCGTTGAGGTTATTCCCCATAGTGCCGTCTGGAATCATCGGTTTTTCTCGAAGTTCAATGATTTCTGCATAGAGTTTAAAAACATCTTGACACATTTTCGGGTTGGGTTTTGAGTCATAGACATCCGTTCCTAAATAGACGGTTTCCCCAATTCTGAAGTGATTCACTCCCTTTGGCAACAATCCTTTTTCGATAAGCGGAATGGTCACAGAGGTACCTCCGGTAATATATGGGATGACTTTATTGAATTTCGCCTCAATGAGTTGTTCATACAAACAAAGCTGCACGAGTTTGTCCTGACTAGGCAGAACGCCATACATACAAGTGAGGTTCGTCCCGATACCCGATACTTCAATATTGGGAAGTTTAAAGACTTTTTCATAAAAGTCAACAAAATCCTCTCGCATCACTCCTTCTCGAAGTTCGCCGAGTTCAATCATAATAATGATTTTATGGATTTTGTTCTGTTTGATTGCTTCGTCAGATAGCATCTTGATGGTCGAATATTCAGTATTGAAACTCGCATCGGCATATTTGACTACGCTAGAAATATAACGTTTGGCAGGTGGTTTTATAAACACCGTTTCTATACTCGGGTCGATTGATTTGATGATTTTCAGATTTGTAATCCTACTATCGCACAACTGCCCGATGCCGAGGTTGATGATCTCTTTGAGGTATTCTTTAGAACCACAAAACACCTTAGAGACGATACCCCATTCGATATCGTTGTCATTAAATAGTTTGTCTAAGTATTGGTAATTGTGAAGTAATTTCTGTTTGTTTAATACGATGTGTGCCATGCGTCTATTTATTAAGCCTCATTTCAAGATACTTATTCGTAAAGCCTAATTTTTCATATAGTTTTTTAGCAGGATTGTCAGGTTCTACGTGCAAGGCAATACTTCCCGTTGTTTTTTCGATGGCTAGTTGCATCATTTTCTTTCCGATTCCTTGACCTCTATAGCCGTTGTGAGTAGCGATATAAACCAAAATATTCTCAGGAATATAGCCATCCATACCTGTTTGGTTGATGACTACAGCTCCGGTCATCTCTGTTTCGCTTTCTGCGGTGATGAGCATACCGCCTTCGCTGTCCTTGCGATAAAGGGCATAGTCAATAGCTTTTTGGATATCTTTTTTTTCGTCTCCGTACTGCTCTAGGTGAGTGTAGAGGAAATCACGGATTTTGTTTTCTTCTGTAGTAGTGGGTTTGTTTTCTTTTTGATATACGTTATATCGAATCATAAATTTTATTTTTATACAACAACAAATGTCGTATTTAGGTTTGCACTCTGATTGAACAATGATAGTGCCAAAAGGAATTTCTGCGTAGCGTTTTACAAGAACTATGTCGAGTCAAACAAAAGCGAATAATGTAAAGAATTGACAGAATTCATACTGTGCATATCATTATTCAGAATAATTATCGGTACAAAGGTACAAAAATAAAATTTAATGCGTTTTAAACGCCTTGGCAACAACGGGTTTCTCGTCTCTTTTGAATCGTTATTTATAGGCTAAAACTCTTGTCTTTAGGTAGATGAAAAGTTTTTGTAGTTTTTTTAGTTAACCGAAATAGACTTATTCTTTAAAGTGCTTTGTTCTAAGGCTTTTTTGATAGTTTCAGCTGTAATTTCTTCGGGCAAGTGTTCTATTTTTTTGCGTACTCTACTTCGCGTAACTCTAATCGACACTTCAGAAACACCTAGGACGTTAGCCATTTCTTTATTGGACAAACTCAACGAAGCCAACATCAAATACCTTTTTTCTGAGGAGGTAAGTGTCGGATTATATTTTTTTAGCTTATACATGAGTTCAGGATAGGCTTTTCTAAAATTGAATTTAAAATTTACCCAGTCTTCGTCTGTAAGGATTTTTATTTTTTTAAGGCTTTCTATAGTACCATCAACTTCATCAGCGTGTATGTGGCTTATTCGTTTGAGTCTAATAAACTCGCTTCTAAACCGTTTGACCAATTCTTTCTGCTCGTTAATTTTCTGTATAAATCTATTGAGTTGAATTTTGGATTGCACTAACTCGCTATTTTTTTTAGATTTCTTTAGACTAGCTATCTTCGTTTCCGTTAGCAATCGTTCGTTTTGCTTTTTGATTTTTATCCTGGAGTTATAGATCCTAAAGAGGATAAAGCCCAATACTGTTAGAGTCAAAATAATCAACAATAAGAAGCCTAGGTTCTGTCTTATTTTTTTGGCTTCTGTCTCAGCAACTTTGAGTTGGTCTTCCTTGATCCTGAGTTTGATTGTGGCAATTTCAATCTGAGAGGTATTGTATTTCTGAGCAATACGTTCTGAGATTTTGTTTAGGCTGTCTTTGTAAATCAAAGCGCTTTTATAATCCTGTGTCTTTAGGGCATAAGCATATCGATTCTCAAAATGGCTTTTCTTTAATTTTTCTTTTTGTTGGATATCGCCTAAGAATTTAGAGCTCAGATGATTTAAGGAGTCTTCTGCTTTCTCAATAGTTTGTTGAGCTAAGCGGGTAAAATCAAGATTCAGATAGGCTTTGGACAAGTTGATATAGCCTGAGAGTCTTATCATTGGGATTTCTTGATTTTCGCTATTATCAACTTGTATTTTGTAGTATTTAAGTGCTTTCTGAAAGTCTTTTTCTTCAAAATAAATATTACCTAAACTTCCTGAAACGATGGATTTCCATGAATTTGAATTATACTTCTCTGCCAATGCAAAAGTTTTGTTTAGGAAATATTTTGCGCTGTCTGTTTTATCTAAATGCAAATAGGCCATAGCCAAGTTGTTATAGCGTTGCATATCTAGACCTCTACTAAAAGCAGGCAGCGTGATTGAGGTTCTCATCAGCTTTATTACCTCAAGATAGTCCTGAAAAACGTAATAATTAAGCGCTATTTCATGCAATGCCTTACCGATACTAGGCGTGTTTTCATATCCGTTTTTTTTGAAAATTTTAAGT
>CAZRCB010000069.1:0-10861 GCA_964598455.1 uncultured Flavobacterium sp. | reverse complement strand
ACTTTCTGCAACGTTCAAAAAGCGGTAAACTCAAACAATTCACCTCAGAGCTTAAATAGTCTTCTTCACTTTACAGACTAAGTTTAATTTCTATACTTCAAAAACCCTCTAACAGCCCAATGAGCCATGTAATAAGTAGAGCTTATTACTGATAGTTTTTCAACATTTCGATAGAACTGCCATTGATATTTTATCAGATTTGACTTGTTTCTGGAGAGTGAGTTTTTGCGTATTCTATAGATGGCTTTAGGCTCTTGAATTCCGTAGGCATAAGGAATTTCTTTTAGATATTTGAGCCATAAACCCATGTCTTGACGTTTATAAACTTCTGGCATGAACTTCTTTCCGAGCGTTTCTATATCAACAAAAGCCGTCAGACAGCTTATAGAGTTTGATTTTAAAATATCAGTATAGGTGACCTTTTGAGGAACGATGAAGTCAGTATAAATAAAATTCAATTCTTCATCAGCACGTCTGTATGACGAGAAAACAAAATGAACGCCTTGTTTTTGAATAGTTTCAATGCTGTTCTGAATAAAATCCTCAAACCATATATCGTCAGCATCTAAGAAGGTCATATACTTGCCTGTTGCTCTTTCAATACCTTTATTTCTAGAGATGGCTGGACCAGCGTTTTTCTCAGACTTAACTAGCCGAATGCGTGCATCTGCTTTTTGAATCTCTTCGATAATCTGGATAGTATTATCAGTTGAACAATCATCTACAATAATCATCTCCCAACTTGGGTAGGTCTGATTCTGAACAGATTGTATAGTCTCACGAATATATTTTTCAGAATTATACGTTGGGGTAATTATAGATACTAAATCATTCATCAATACGCCTTTTTCTCGCCTCTTATGGCATTATACACTGTCATCAAAATGATCTTCAAGTCGAGTAAGAACGACCAGTTTTCTAGGTAGAAAATATCATATTTCACTCGGTTCGTAATGTCGGCTGTTGTTTCGACTTCACCTCTGTAGCCTTTGGTTTGGGCAAGACCTGTAATCCCTGGTTTAATCAGGTGGCGCACCATAAACTTATCTACTTTCTTCGCAAAGCGCTTGGTTTCCAAAATCATATGCGGCCTAGGCCCTACCACTGACATATCGCCTTTGAAGACATTCCAAAACTGCGGAAGCTCATCAATACTTGTTTTTCGCATAAACATACCTATGCGCGTAATTCTTATATCGTTTTTAGAAGCTTGTTGCGTATCAGCATCCGCATTGGGTTTCATCGAGCGGAATTTATAGCAATCAAATTCTTTGTAGTTCAGTCCGTTGCGCTTTTGTTTGAAGAAGACATTTCCTTTAGATTCTAACTTAATGAACACAGCCATAATCGGCGTAAGCCAAGACAACACTCCAATAAGGATAAAAGCTGAGAACACAATATCAAAAGCTCTTTTGATTGACTTGTTCAGTCTTTTGTCTAGCGGCGCGTTTCTGAGCGATAAAATTGGAATATAACCGTAATAATCATAAATCATATTCCGAGCCAGCGGGGTTTTGTTATCTGGGAGGAATTTTAGGGTTTTTAGGTTGTTGTCCGTGAAGTCAATCAGGCTATTTATGTCATCATTACTCAAGTTGGAGAGTGAACAGTAAACTTCGTCAATGTTGTTCTTCAGTACAAAATCACAGCAAGCTGCAATCTCTTGTTGTTTGTTTTTTTTGAGGCTAAAGACCTCAACCAACTTATAGCCATAGTCTGGATTCTCAAGAAAAAATGACGACAATTGCTCAGTAGATTTTCCGTCACCCAGAACGACTACTTTTCTGTAATTACCTCCAAAAATAACTCTAAAATGTCGTAGGAAGTAATATATTGAATACTTAAATACCGCAACAACTGCAAGAGACAAACTCACATAAGCAATGATATCGGTGGGTCTTGAGAATTTTAGGAAGAATCCAATAAACGCAAAGTTTAAAATCAAAAAGACAACATACTGCTGAAAGAGCTTCCCTGTAATTCGGGTTACTTTAGTATATCTATAAACCTCATAAAAGTCGATATTCCAAGCGACAAACACCCACGAAACTGTGATATAGATGTGATACCAAACAGAATTTAGATTATCCGCTAGCATATAATAAGCCAACACGTTTATCGTAATTAAGTCAATTAAATACGAAAACGGACGAATATAACCGGAATATCTACCTGTTTTTGCTCTCACCTACTTGATATAATCCTTAAAGTTTTTGTGTTCTTCTTTAGAAAGTTCTTCTTTAGACAAAGATTTGAAATATTCATACGTAATCTTCATTCCTTCTGCCCTAGACACCTTTGGCTCCCAGCCCAAAATCTCTTTAGCTCTAGTAATATCAGGTTGTCTTTGCAACGGGTCATTTATCGGGAGTGGGTGATAAACGATTTTTTGGTCTGTACCCGTAAGTTTTATGATTTCCTCTGCAAAGTCTTTGATTGTAATCTCATCTGGATTGCCAATATTCACAGGCAGATGATAATCAGAATGCAATAACCTAAAAATCCCTTCTACTTGATCATCGACATAACAGAACGAACGCGTTTGACTTCCGTCTCCAAAAATAGTTAGGTCTTCACCTCTTAAGGCCTGTCCGATAAAGGCAGGAATCACACGGCCATCATTGAGGCGCATTCTAGGTCCATAGGTATTGAATATACGTAGAATTCGTGTATCGAGTCCGTGGAAGGTATGGTAAGCCATCGTAATAGACTCTTGGAATCTCTTAGCCTCATCATACACACCTCTCGGGCCAATGGTATTTACGTTTCCGTAGTAGTCCTCATTTTGTGGATGCACAAGCGGATCGCCATACACTTCAGAGGTAGAAGCAATCAGTATGCGGGCATTTTTAGCTCTTGCTAAGCCCAATAGGTTATGCGTACCGAGCGAGCCCACTTTGAGGGTTTGAATCGGTATTTTGAGATAATCAATCGGAGATGCTGGAGATGCAAAATGCAATATATAATCAAGCTGCCCAGGTATGTGAACGAACTTACTAACATCGTGATGATAAAACTCGAAGTTCTCTAGTTTAAAAAGATGTTCAATATTCCTAAGGTCTCCGGTAATTAAGTTATCCATCGCAATCACGTGATAACCTTCTTTTATAAATCTGTCACAAAGGTGAGAACCTAAAAAACCAGCTGCACCGGTAATGAGTATTTTTTTCTTCATAGTAATAACTAAGGGTATTGAGACATCTATAAGAACGGCTAAATAATGAAATTTATTTTAATAATAAAAAGAAAGATTTTTAGTCCTGACCTACTTCAATTGTTTGCTTTTGGTCTGCAGATAAAACGCAGGCAAAAACAATAATATAAAAATCGGCTGAATTAAGAATCGCCTCACATAAAACAAGACTAAATTGGCATTTTCGGTATTATAAAGCACTAAGAAAAAGACGATTATAAGTATTACAAAAAATACTGTGTATAAGAACGCAGCTAGTTTTAGAAACTCTCTGTTTCTGAATAAAACCTGAATTATCGCTAGAGAAAGCACAGCGTTTAAGAAATAACGCAAAAACAAGTTTAAAAACAGCCTAAAGCCTTGTGTTTCCGGATAAGGCTTGTTTTGGTTATTACCTCTGAAATAATCTAAAAAAGGGTCGTAGAACCAATCGCTTTCATAGGTCCTGATCAAGGCTAGGCCTACAATTAGCGGAGCCGCCCATAAAATCATCTTAGCGTTTTTCATCTTCTTGACCCGTTGAGGTTGTGATAAATCCTGAAAACTTCTTGACCCATAAAATCCATAGTACAAATACAAATCCATAAATCACTAACGGGAATAATACGCCGTGCGTTAGATGTATATGCTGAGGATAATAGTAAATCAACATACCGATGATGATGATTCTAAAGATATTTAGAATATGAATCATTAAAACACCTGTAATTGAAAACACTATCGTAGGCACTGCTTTTCTAGCAAATGCAACAACAAAGGAAACAAACAAGATCATTACGCTTATTGCATTGCATCCTTCTACGATTCTGGCTACTGAATGATTCTTATAAATCAAGCGTGTCCACTGTTCGTCAGCAATCTGATCAATGCTGATATCTACATCAATAACATCCGACACGTATTTTATTTGATCTGACAACATTACCGTAAATGAATCTACTGGATATTTTAGGTTTTCGTATTGCGTTAAATACAGATAATAGGCTAAAGACAACAGCCCGTATGTCACGAAAAACACGAGTAAAAACCTAATAAAAGGGCGATATGTTGTAAGATGTTTCTTCATTTGTAAATAAAAAATGTAACCACTAGGATTACACTTTTAGAATTTCTACTTCTTTAGCACTAAACATATCATCCACTTTCTTGATATACCTATCGGTTAGGTCTTGTACGCTTTGTTCTGCTACTTTTATGGCGTCTTCAGATATTCCGTCTAGTTTTTTGATGTCGTTATTGGCATCTTTACGGGCATTTCGGATTCCTATTTTGGCGTCTTCTGCCTCGGCTTTTGCTTGTTTAACCAATTCCTTACGTCTGTCTTCTGTCAATACAGGGATATTGATGATAATCGTATCTCCGTTATTCGTCGGATTAAAACCTAGGTTGGCGTTCATAATCGCCTTTTCGATGGGCTGCAACATACTCTTCTCCCAAGGTGTCACCGTAAGTGTTCTTGCGTCAGGCACGTTAATGTTAGCAACTTGAGAAAGTGGTGTAAGTGAACCATAGTAGTCGGCTTTGACATTTCCTAACATCGCAGGAGATGCTTTTCCGGCTCTAATGTTCAAAAAGCTCCTGTCTAGGTGAACCAATGAATTTTCCATTGATTCTTTGGTGCTGTCTAATATAAAATCTAACTCTTCCATTTTTTATATTTATTCAGGTTATAGGTTTTAAATGGTTACTTCAGTTCCTATTTTCTTGCCTTCACACACATCGAGTAGGGCATTATTTTCATTCATATCAAACACCACAATCGGTAGTTTGTTTTCTTGACTTAGCGTAAAAGCGGTCAAATCCATTACGTTTAGTCCTTTTTTGAGTACTTCGTCAAATGTAATAGTTTCGAATTTAATCGCATCTGCATTTTTTTCTGGATCAGAAGTATATACGCCATTCACGCGTGTTCCTTTGAGAATGACATCCGCATTGATTTCGATTCCTCTAAGCACTGCTGCAGTATCTGTAGTAAAATACGGATTTCCTGTTCCGGCTCCAAAGATGACAACTCTACCTTTTTCGAGGTGGCGTACGGCTCTTCTTTTGATATAAGGTTCTGCCACTTCTTCAATTTTTAGTGCTGTCTGCAAACGCGTAAGCATGCCTTTGTCTTCGAGTGCACCTTGAAGCGCCATACCATTGATGACCGTAGCGAGCATTCCCATATAATCTCCTTGTACTCTATCCATCCCATTGCTTGCTCCTGCAACACCTCTGAAAATATTTCCTCCTCCAATCACAATGGCAATTTCTACTCCTTTGTCGTGCACTTTTTTGATTTCATCTGCATATTCAGAAAGTCTTTTTGGGTCTATTCCGTACTGATGATCACCCATTAAGGCCTCTCCGCTCAACTTCAGAAGGATTCTTTTGTATTTCATTTTAGGTTGTATTGTTTATGTAAATTCTGCAAATATAATTAGTAACTGCTTATATAACCAATTTTATCTCTAAAAAAGACAAAAACAAGGTGATCTGCAAGCTATTCAGGTTCTAAATTATGGTGGATGTTCTTCTTTTTTTGTTATTTTTGTGGAAACTATATTTTTTATGTCAGAAATACAATATACCGAAGATAACATACGCTCACTCGATTGGAAAGAACACATCAGAATGCGTCCGGGTATGTATATCGGAAAACTCGGAGATGGTTCTTCGCCTGATGATGGAATTTATATTCTTCTAAAAGAGGTACTCGATAACTCTATCGATGAGTTTGTGATGGGAACAGGTAAGACCATCGAAGTTGCCATAAAAGATAAAACCGTTTCGGTTAGGGACTACGGAAGAGGAATACCGCTAGGAAAGGTGGTCGATGTGGTTTCAAAGATGAATACGGGTGGTAAATACGATTCGCTTGCCTTTAAAAAATCTGTCGGATTAAACGGAGTGGGTACTAAGGCGGTGAATGCTTTATCTACTTTTTTCAGAGTTGAGTCCGTTAGAGATAATAAGATTAAAGCCGCTGAGTTTTCAGCCGGAAACTTGGTTGTAGAAGAAGAAATCATCGAATCTACAAAACGAAGAGGTACAAAAGTCAGCTTCATAGCCGATGATACCATATTCAAAAACTATAAATTCAGAAATGAATATGTAGTGAAAATGCTTAAGAATTATTGTTATCTCAACCAAGGTTTAACCATAATTTATAACGGCGAAAAATACTATTCTGACAACGGTCTAAAAGATTTATTAGAAGAGACCATCAATCCCGATGATATGGTTTATCCTATTATCCACCTTTCAGGAGACGACATAGAACTAGCCATTACACATAGCAAGACACAATACTCAGAAGAATACCACTCGTTTGTAAACGGGCAAAATACCACTCAAGGAGGTACGCATTTAGGCGCCTTCAGAGAAGCTGTTGCCAAAACCATTCGCGAGTTTTTCAATAAACCATTTGAGGCTGTTGACATCAGAAAATCAATTGTTAGTGCTATCAGCATTAAGGTTATCGAGCCCGTATTTGAGTCACAGACCAAAACCAAATTAGGCTCTGCCGACATGGGGCCAGGTTTGGCTAGCGTACGTACGTTTATCGGAGATTTTATCAAGAATAATCTTGACAATTTTTTGCATAAAAACCCAGAAGTAGCCGATGCATTACTCAGAAAAATACTTCAGGCCGAGCGCGAGAGAAAAGAGCTTTCTGGAATCAGAAAACTAGCGAGAGAAAGGGCCAAAAAAGCCAGCATACACAACAAAAAACTGCGTGATTGTAGAGTTCACCTAACCGATTCCAAAAACCCATTAAGCCTAGAGAGCACCTTGTTTATTACCGAGGGAGATTCGGCAAGTGGGTCGATTACGAAATCGAGAAATGTACAGACACAAGCCGTATTTTCGCTGCGTGGAAAACCCTTGAACTCCTACGGAATGAGTAAGAAAATCGTTTACGAAAACGAGGAATTTAACCTATTACAAGCTGCGTTGGACATAGAGGAGGATATGGAAAACCTACGCTACAACAATATCGTAATTGCTACCGATGCCGATGTTGATGGTATGCACATCCGATTGCTATTGATCACCTTCTTCTTGCAATTTTTCCCCGAACTTATCAAAGACGGACATTTGTATATCTTGCAAACACCACTTTTCAGAGTCCGCAACAAGAAGGAAACGATCTATTGTTATTCAGATGAAGAGCGCAGAGATGCTATCGCTAAACTGCAACCCAAACCAGAAATCACTCGATTTAAAGGATTGGGTGAAATATCGCCCGATGAGTTTCGGTTTTTCATCGGAGAAGATATGCGTTTAGACCCGATTATGTTGGGCAAAGGTACTTCTATCGAAAAATTATTGGAGTTTTATATGGGTAAAAACACACCCGACCGCCAAGAATTTATCATCAAAAACCTTAAAGTAGAACTGGATATCGTAGAGTAATCATTTGCTATTTCTGAACCACTTTTCTGAGTAAGGGCAAGATAATCATCGTCAGTCCTACGGCTAGTGCAACTCCTGAAATAAAGAAGATATAAAACCAAGGACGCAGTTCATTAATGATTGCTCCGTAAGCTAAATCTGGGTGATTAAATTGCCAATAGGCTTTATAGAATCCAGCAATGATAAGCGATAGCACAAATATAAATAGCAAAATATTAGCTATCCAATAGCCTTGTTTAATGCCTTTTTTATTTGAGGTATCATCATATCCGATGATATTCACGACAAAAGACAGCAGCAACATAGAGTTGATTCCGATAGTCGCACCCATCGTATGACCAACAAC
This sequence comes from uncultured Flavobacterium sp., assembly GCA_964598455.1. Lineage (GTDB taxonomy): Bacteria > Bacteroidota > Bacteroidia > Flavobacteriales > Flavobacteriaceae > Flavobacterium. The sequence goes on along the minus strand of CAZRCB010000069.1, from coordinate 2,921 downwards.
AACGTGCGTGCCGTGCATATAGATATTCAGTGCAGGAATTGACATCGCAATAGCTAATCCTAAGGTTAGAAAAACCCATACATCAGCAGCTAATAAAAAACGATACGCCGTACTATTGAAATTCTTTTTGGCTACAGATAAAGACGATTTCCATAAATAGATGATTCGGCCAAAGAGCAAAAGCTCAGTCATACTCACCGCATAGGCAATGTGCTTGACATACGACATGGTCGGAAGGGTATAGATGTGATGTCCCCAATTAAACATCAGGTTGAAAAGTCCTAAGAAATAAATCCAAAAAGCTATAGGCGAAAAACTGTATTTCTTGTCACCCGCAATCTTGTCCATGAGATAAATTGAACTTCCGTAAATCAGCATATTCCAAGAACCCACCATGGAGCCATAGGACTTCCATTGAATCATCATGTCTTTGACCAAGTGATTCCTGACTGAGGGAAGTAGCCATGCATTCGACTCTAAGTAAGTGAATAAAAAGAATACAACGCCCGTAAACCACATCCATATATAGACAGGTTGGCTTTTTAGACTTTTGAAATTGGATATGAAAATCAGTATAAATATAATCCATCCGATACTAATCGGAATTGAAAATAATGGATGAAATTCCCAGTATTCTCTTCCTCCAAAAACCCCAAAACAATAGGAAGTAAGAATGCCTACAAATGAAAATCCGAAGATATAAAATAGCCACTTTAGCAATTTTGAGTTTTTTAGTTCTTGGTTGTTGTGTTCTTTCAAGAAATACAACACACTAGCTATAGCTGCGCTAAGAATCCAGAAAACAGCAGAAGACACGTGAAGAGGACGCAATTTCTGAAAAGAAAAACGCTCTCTCCAAAATCCAGGGAGCACATACTCAAAAGCAGCTGCAAGTCCGAAGAACAGTGCAGAGAGCAAGAGTAGCAGTCCTAATGCAATAAAGATCTTGATATGCTTATTCGGGTTGTGAGACTGTGCCATCTAAGTTTTTTGAAAAGGATGTAGGATCGGCGATGCCAGTGGTATTTGTATATTTGAAAAACGCTAAGAAAGCTTGTATTTCTGCGTCAGATAGATTGTAGTTAGGCATAACGAGTGTTCCTGTTTTTAGAAAAGCAGCAATATACTCAGGGCTTCTTTTGGCATATACATTGGTCAAATCAGGACCTAAATGTCCGCCTAAGCCATAGAATTGATGACAAGATGTGCAGTTTTTGTCTTGCCATAATAATCTGCCTTTCTGAGCCAATGGGTTTGGGGCTTCAGCTTGTGGTGTGTCTGAATAATAAAGTGTAGCACTGTAGCCCAAAAAGGCTATCAACAAAAACAGAAAGACAGCGATTTTATACCTAAAGGTTTCCATACAAAACTTGTAATCAATTTACCTAAAGCAAAACTGATTTGTTAAACATTGTAAAGATAAAAGCTATAATCAATTAAGGCGTATGACTAAAATCATAGCCTTTGATTTTTGTTTTCTGGGGTTTGACTTTTAATGAATTTCTCGAAAAGCTCGATTGTTTTGGCATTTATTTCCTGATAATCTAAAACATCTTTAGATTGGTAGAACAGCATAAAAGCCATGGGCTTTTCGCTCTTGTGGTTTTTGAGGATGTATTGGTTGAGTCTATAAGTTTCTCTAAGGATTCGCTTGAGGTGATTGCGGTCAACTGCTCGTTTGAAATATTTTTTAGACACAGAAACTCCCATTAAAAAAGGGTGCTCCGTATCCTGATGTGCCACATACGCTAACCGAAGTGGATATTTTGAAACCGATTTACCTTCGGTGAAAAGAGTGGTGATTAGTTTCCTGCTTTTTAGTTTTTCGTCTTTGGGATAGGTGAATTTCATCGGTCAAAAATACAAAAAAGCATCTTCTAAGTGTTCTATTTCGAATTGAGAATTTTGATGTACGATGGCAATAATATCAAAACGCACATTTACGTCTAAATCTCGCTCACAGACATAATGGTCAATAGCGGCTACGAGTAATTTTATTTTCTTGGGGTTTACGAAGTCCTGTGGATTACCAAAGTCAACTGTACTGCGGGTTTTGACCTCTACAGCAATCAACAAATCATCTTTTTGAGCGATGATATCTACTTCGGCCTTTTTGAATCGCCAGTTTTTTTGAAGTATTAGAAAACCTTTCTCTTCTAAAAAAGAAATGGCTAGCTCTTCGCCTCTCTTACCTAAGTCATTGTGCTGTGCCATTTCTTCTTGATTTACTTCAAATCTTTTTTTACTGATCAATTATTCCATAGGTAGAAACACCTCAGCCATCATACATCTCGCGCTTCCGCCTCCGCAGGCTTCGATCACGTCTAAAGATGAATAGAGTATTTGAGAATGTTTTTGGATTGTAGTAATCTGTGCTGGAGTCAAGCATTCATAAGCTGCTTTGCTCATCACCAAATAACTTTTGTTTGCTGTGCCTCTGACTTCAAGCATATTTCCGGCAAAGTTATTCACTTGGTCTTCAGTGATAGTAATTATCTCTTTTCCGTCAGCTTTCAACGAATCTAAGACTAATTTTCGTTCTGCCTTATCATCAATAGCATCGGCACAAATCACAGCAAAATGCTCACCGATACACATCATCACATTGGTGTGATAAATCAGTTTGCGCTCGCCGTTAATAGTTTGATAGGCATGAAAAATAATTGGCGCCAAATCTTGATCTTCGCAAAACTCTATAAACAACTCCTCTTCTGCTCTTGGGGACAGCGCACAATACGCCTTGTTGTTGGCTCTATCTAGGATTATACTGCCGGTTCCCTCTAGGAACATATTTGCCTCTTCAGCTAGCGTGTAATCTGTTATGTTTTCGATTACAAATCCTCTTTCTTCGATAATATCAAGAATATCTTCTCTGCGCTCTTCTCTTCTGTTTTTAGCGAACATCGGATACAGAATTACAT
>CAZRCB010000068.1:0-11061 GCA_964598455.1 uncultured Flavobacterium sp. | reverse complement strand
TAGACGTTTTTTATGCCTAGCGCATCTAGAAAACCAGGGGTCTTTCTCGCCCACTCCACCGGAATTACCTGATCAGAAAAACCATGAGAAATAAAGAAATCGAGCTTAGAAAAGTCATTGTTCTTATAATTTTCTTTGATGATATCTTCGCTTAAATATCCGCTAAGTGCTACTACCCTACGCAGTTTTTCTGGGTAAGATAACGCCACTGCATAACTCAAAATACTACCTTGAGAAAAGCCAATTAGCGTGATATCATTTTCGTCAATCGGGTAGTTTGCGATGATCTCATCGATGACTTTAACAATCAACTCTCGGGAGGCAATGGCTTGTTTATTGTCCGAAAATTTATTCATATCCGCATCAAAATTGATGGCATACCACGCGTTCCCATAAGGCGATAACGCATGTGGTGCTTCGAGTGAAATCACATAATATTCGTCTGGGAGTTCGTCTTTGAATGAAAATAAATCTTCTTTATTACTGCCGTAGCCATGCAGAAGCAACAACAACGGATTCTTATCTTTTTTATGTTTAGGTTCTCTGATGAGATAATCTAGGGATAACTTCATGTGTATTTATAATAAGGATTATATACTCTTAAAAATTCTTTGAAAAAAACTGCCTACAATAGGCACAATCTTGGCTTCATACTGCAGAGCTGCTGCAAAACCAAACAGCCAAAGCACAATAAAAGCCACATAAAAAGCTGAAGTAACTAGCCAACTATCAAAATAGCCAATCGGATAACCCATCGCAAAAAACAACAGGTTAAGTCCTAAAGCTTGTCTGTTGTGAAAGGACGCAAAGGGATATTTCTTTTCGCTATTCATAATGAGCGCAATGATACTCCCAAAAATGGTGCAGTAACTTATGATTGCAATAGTCTTGTCTTCTTTTTGTTCCATAGTTTTCTCTAAAAGATTTTAAGTCAAAAATGTTTTGTCTAACCGCCTAAATATAACCAATTCTGACAGTACGGACTGACAAAGATATGATAAAATACAGAAGAATTTTAGACATTTTTAGACTTGAATCTATTTGTTTGTGTATTAAGATAAATCAAAAAATAGCTATTTTTCTAATTAAGTCGTAAATTTGTGCTTTTTAAAATTTAAAACACAGCAATTATGTCAGAGGGTATAGAAAAATTAGATTGTCTTATTATTGGATCAGGTCCTGCGGGATATACGGCAGCAATTTATGCTGCAAGAGCTGATATGAAGCCCGTTATGTATACAGGTATGGAACCAGGAGGACAACTTACAACTACCACGGAGGTCGATAACTTCCCAGGTTATCCAGAAGGAATTGACGGACCCACGATGATGGTTCAATTACAACAACAAGCAGAGCGTTTTGGTACTAAAGTGAGAATCGGAATGGCCACAGCTGTTGAATTCAGCAAAGAAGTGGGCGGTACACATATCGTAACTATTGATGACACAACAAAAGTTGCAGCTAAAACAGTTATTATCGCTACAGGTGCAAGCGCAAAATATTTAGGTATCCCAAGTGAGCAACGCCTAAGAGGTGGAGGAGTTTCAGCTTGTGCGGTATGTGATGGTTTCTTCTATAAAGGACAAGAGGTTGTTATTGTAGGTGCTGGAGATACAGCCGCAGAAGAAGCAACTTATTTGGCCAAAATATGCTCTAAAGTAACAATGCTGGTCAGAAGAGACGAAATGCGCGCTTCAAAAGCCATGCAACACCGAGTAAACAACACTGCTAACATCGAAGTCCTCTACAATACCGAAGTTGATGAAGTAATCGGAGAACAAGTGGTTGAAGGTGTTAGAACAATTAACAATCAAACCCAAGAAAAGAAAGTCATCCCGGCTACTGGACTGTTTATTGCTATCGGACACAAACCAAATACCGATATATTCAAAGGACAACTAGAGATGGACGATACTGGATATTTGATTACAAAACCTGGCTCTACTCAGACAAACCTTCCAGGTGTTTTCGCCTCAGGAGACGTTCAAGACAGTCAGTACAGACAAGCCGTAACCGCTGCAGGAACCGGATGTATGGCAGCTCTAGACGCAGAGAGATACCTTTCGGAATTAGGAAACTAAACCATTAGCCAAAATTATAACTCAAATTATATAAATAAGAGTAAAGATTTTCTGTTAATTCTTTACTCTTATTTTTTTATTATCTTTTTTTGTATAACTTTGAACTAAGTTAATCCACAAAAACACTATTGCCTATCGCTTAAAAATACTTTTAGACAGTTAGAAAAACACAAACAATTGAAAATCTAAAAGATATTTCTATGGCTTCGAATATCATTATCACAGATGCTATTTTAGTACAAAGGTACATTAGTGGAGATGAGCAGGCACTTGCTACGCTTATCGAAAGACATCAATCAAAAATTTTTGGTTTTATCTACTCAAAGGTCGCTGACCGTGATGTTGCCAACGACATCTTTCAGGATACCTTTATTAAAGTAATTCACACCTTAAAAACCAAGACCTATAACGAGGAGGGAAAATTCTTACCTTGGGTGATGCGCATTGCACACAACCTCTGTGTCGATTACTTCAGAAGCATCAAAAGGATGCCTATGCAGCGCGATACAGATGAGTTTTCTGTGTTTTCTGTAATGAAGGACAACGATCCTAATATTGAGAGCCAAATCATCAGTTTACAGATTGAGGATGACCTCAAAAAAATCATCGAAGAACTCCCAGAAGACCAAAGAGAAGTGCTAATGATGCGAATTTATCAAGATCTTTCGTTCAAAGAAATTTCTGAACTCACTAACGTAAGTATCAATACAGCCTTGGGCAGAATGAGATATGCACTAATCAATCTTCGGAAAATAATAGATAAGAGCAATTTAGTATTAACAGTATAACAATATTTAAACTAATCTGTCGTTATAAGTTTGTATAACTTTTACACAGATCTATATGACTAAAATCTACTCTAAAGGACAAAGCTTAGCTATTGAAACTCAACCCCGAAAAGAAAGCATTATTTTTTTGCTCAACTATTCTAAATCACTGCATATCGCCCAAACAAAACTTGGGAAACTGCTAATAAATATGAACTAAGCTAGCTGAACATTATCCCAAAAATCAAAAATCAGGTTTGAATCCGTATCGGAACAAACCTGATTTTTTTTTAAAAAAAAACAATAGTATTTTATTTTACGTTAGCCACGTGCACTGCAAGATCAACCATTTTAGAAGAGTAACCGTATTCATTGTCATACCAAGCTACAATTTTATAAAAAGTATCGTTTAATGCGATTCCAGCTTTGGCGTCAATAATACTCACGTGAGTATCGCCTACAAAATCTTGCGAAACTACATCCTCTTCTACGACAGTCATAATTCCTTTGAGCGGTCCATCTGAGGCTGTTTTAAATGTTTCAATTATTTGTTCGTAGGTTGTAGGTGTTTTTAGTTTGACTGTCAAATCCACTACTGACACATCAGCAATAGGAACTCTAAAAGCCATTCCAGTCAATTTGCCTTTCAGCTCTGGGATTACCTTCGCTACTGCTTTTGCTGCGCCCGTAGTGGCTGGAATAATATTGTTAAGTGCAGAGCGACCCGCTCTAAAGTCTTTCTTTGAAGGTCCGTCAACCACCATTTGACTTGCAGTTGCTGCATGAATTGTAGTCATAAGCGCTTCTTCAATACCAAAAGTATCATTCAGTACTTTTGCCAATGGCGCTAGACAGTTGGTCGTACACGAAGCGTTTGAGATTATAGTGTCTTGAGCCGTGATTTTGTCTTGATTGACTCCCATAACGAACATCGGGGCATCTTTTGAAGGAGAAGATATAATCACCTTTTTAGCTCCCGCTTTAATGTGTGCCGATACTGGGTCAATTAGTGTAAAAACTCCTGAACATTCTAAAATTATTTCTGCTCCAACCTCATTCCATTTGAGTTGTAAAGGATCTCTTTCTGATGTTACTCGGATGGTTTTACCATTGACAAGAAGATTCCCATTAACAACCTCAATATTTCCGTCAAATCTACCGTGTACTGAATCATATTTCAGAAGATACGCCAAATGATCTACTTCTAGCAAATCATTTATAGCAACTACTTCAACATTATCTCTCTTGATTACTTCTCTAAAAGCCAAACGACCGATTCTTCCGAAGCCGTTTATTCCAATTTTAATTTTCGACATATTTTTTATTTTTATTTTCTTTATTGTTTATCATAATTTGATTTTGTTTTCTGGACTACACTGTCATAATATCCGATACTCTTAGCAGTTCCATGTCAATTCCTGTGAATCCCTTGATTGCTTTTTCTAGAGGCGTAAGTACGATTTGATCATTTATCAAACCTACCATATAGCCAGACTTGCCTTCAATCAAACTCTCTACTGCTTTTACTCCAAATCGACTAGCCAAAACTCTATCAAAACAAGAAGGCGCTCCTCCTCTTTGTAGATGTCCTAAAACAGAAACTTTCACATCGTATTCTGGCATATTTTTCTCTACATACTCCTTGAGTTCCATTACATTTTTCCCCGTTGTATTTTCGCCTTCAGCCACTACGACTATACTCGAGGTTTTTCCAGACTCCTTACTACATTTGAGAGATTCAACTAATCTATCCAATCCTAAATTCTCCTCGGGTATGATAATTTCTTCTGCACCAGCGCCAATTCCTGCATTCAAAGCAATATGTCCTGCGTCTCGACCCATCACCTCGATAAAAAACAGTCGATTATGTGAGTTAGCAGTATCTCTAATTTTGTCGATTGCCTCTACAACTGTATTGAGTGCCGTATCAAATCCAATAGTTTTATTGGTTCCAAAAATATCATTGTCAATCGTACCTGGAATACCGATAACAGGCACACCGAACTCTTTACTAAAAAACAATCCTCCAGTAAAACTTCCGTCACCACCGATGACAATCAGAGAATCTATATTATTATTTTTAAGGTTTTCGTATGCTAATTTCCTACCTTCTGCAGTCCTAAAATCCTTCGAACGAGCTGACTTGAGAATAGTTCCACCTTTATTGATAATATTCTTTACACTTCTAGGTCCCATTTCTTTGAAGTCACCTTCGATGAGTCCTTGGTAACCTCTATAGATACCTACACACTCAATATTGTGAAATGCACAAGTCCGCACAACTGAACGAATTGCCGCGTTCATACCAGGCGCATCACCTCCTGAGGTCAAAACTCCTATTTTTTTAATATGATTCATCGTATAATTATTTATGTAAAGTTAGGAATTTTATGTGTGAATTCATACAAATTAACATTCATACAACAGTAAAATAAAGGAGTTTTAAGCTAAATATACACCTGCTAGATTTACCCATAGCACCTCTGCACCAGAAAGCGAATTTGCGAGCTAAAAAAGTCAATCCTAACTAGGTTTGCATGACATAAACACTGGTTTTGCCTACAAATGATATAAAAAGGTTCTAGTAGCATTCAAGCAATAAAGTAGAATTAAAATTTCGTAACTTTGCGAAAATTTAATTCTAAGTACGTTTATGATTAGAGAGGAAGAAGAAATCGTTCTTAAGGGAGATAGAAAAATTGAAACTGTCCTATCCATTGAAGACAAAGCGCTTCGAATTAACCTAAACAATGATATTTACGGAACTTTTGCAGAGATTGGCGCTGGTCAAGAGACGGTTAGGCACTTCTTTAGAGCAGGTGGATCCTCAAAAACTATTGCCAAAGCGATGTCTGCTTATGACAAAGACTTTAGCGATGCAATTTATGGCGTAGAAAACGACGGTAGATATGTTACTGAATCGCGCCTCAAAAAAATGCTGTCGCACGAAATAGGTCTTGTTGAAGATCGTCTTAACAGGTCTAAACACCCAGATAAACTCTTCTTTAGCTTTGCCAATACTGTTGCCACAATTGACTTTGCCAAGCAATTCAAAGGACACGGATGGGTTGGAATTAAATACCAAATACAGCCCAATCAGGCTTATAACGAAATTATCCTTCATATCCGATTTAACGAAAACGATGTGCATCTACAACAAGAAACCCTTGGAATACTTGGGGTAAATCTTATTTATGGCGCATTTTATAGATACAACAACCCAAAAGAACTACTAAAACACTTATACGACCATTTGGATAAGGACCAACTAGAAATTGATACAATCAATTTTTCTGGTCCATTGTTCAAAGATGTTGACAACAGACTGATGAGTTTGCAGTTGGTTAGAAACGGAATGACTGAGGCTGTGATGTTTAATCCAAGTGCAAAAAATATTCTCCCTGCCAATGAGCTCTACCGTAAAAATATTTTGGCGCTCCGAGGTAGTTTTAGACCTGTAACTAAGGTCAACATCGATATGTATAAGAAGTCATATAAGATTTTCTTAAACGAAAAGAAAGTTGACAAAGACAACACAACCGTTATTTTCGAAATTACACTCTCTAACCTTCGATCAGAAGGAGAAATTGACGAAAAAGACTTCCTAGACAGGGCAGAATTACTCTGTTCACTCGGGCATAACGTAATGATTTCTAACTTCCAAGAGTACTATCGATTGGTGGAATACTTTTCTGAATTTACCAAATCAAGAATGGGAATTGTGATGGGCGTACCTAACCTTATCGATATTTTTGATGAGAAATACTACAGACATTTATCCGGAGGAATACTTGAGGCATTCGGTAAGTTATTTTTTAGAGACCTCAAAGTATTTTTGTATCCACAATTGGATGAAAACGGAGAAATCATCAATTCTGATAACCTAAAGGTACATCCGAGAATGAAGGAACTTTACAACTTCTTTAAATTCAATGGTAAAGTTGTAGATATTACAGATTTTGAAAAAGAAAACCTGAGTATCCTATCAAGAGAAGTTTTAAGAAAGATCCACAACAAAGAATCAGGCTGGGAGACAATGTTGCCAGAAGGTATTGACGAATTTATTAAAGAGAACCAACTCTTTGGTTACGAAAAACAATAGTTTTATCGCAGTTACTATACCTTTTCAAGGCTCTCTAAGGACACTTGTGATGTAAAAAGTCCGTAGTTGACAAAGGCTTTATTTTTTTCTATTCTATCAAGAGTTCCGATAGCTTTTCCGTCAAGCATACGCACCCTATCACCTATTTTCAGCGCAACCTTAGGCTTGTTAAGTTCGGCGTCCTTGATTTTTTTTCGTTCTTGTTTTTTCTTTTCTCTTATTTCTTCTACCTGAGGCAGCACTTCTTTGAGGATTTCCTTTTCTTTGACTTCTTTTACTTTGCGTTCTTTCGGAGAGATTTTTTTGCGCTTAGAATTCTCTATTTCTACGGTTTTTAGCAACTCTCCGATAAGTGTTTTTTTGTCTTTATTATTAAAGTATTTCTCTGACAAGTCATCTAACTTTTGCCCTAAATATATAAGGCGCTGATTAGCATCATATAACTCCTGATAACTCTCTAGTTTCTGCTGTATCTTGAGGTTTATACCGTCTAACTTTTTGTTTTCTTCGCGCGCTTTCACCTCTTCTTCCTTGAGACTCAAGGATGTTTTTTCTAGTTTTGAGCGCTCCTTCTGCAAGTTGGCAATTGTTTTATCAAACCTAACTTTTGATCTTTCTATTTTCTTTTTGGCGCGGTTGATAAGTCCGTACGGAATTCCATTTTTCTGAGCAACCTCAAAAGTAAACGAGCTCCCCGCCTGCCCTACAACCAATTTATACATCGGTTCTAAGGATTTCTCATCGAAGAGCATATTGGCATTGGTAGCAAAAGGCAACTCATTAGCAAGCATCTTAAGGTTGGTATAATGCGTGGTAATTATTCCGTATGCCTCCCTGTGATAAAACTCCTCTAAGAATACCTCAGCCAAAGCACCACCGAGCTCAGGGTCAGACCCCGTCCCGAACTCATCTATTAAAAACAGCGTTTTGTTATTACACTTTTTCAAGAAGAAATTCATGTTCTTGAGCCTATAGCTATACGTACTCAAGTGATTTTCTATAGATTGGTTATCGCCAATATCCGTTAAGATTCTGTCAAACATAAAGGTTGCACTACTTCGATGGACAGGGATTAGTAGCCCACTCTGAAGCATTAGTTGCAGCAGCCCGATAGTTTTTAGCGTAATACTCTTACCTCCTGCATTGGGTCCTGAAATAACAATAATGCGATTTCCCTCTGAGAGTTCAATAGTCTGTGGATAGGTTACTAGCTTTTTCTTCTTGTTATTAAGCAACAAAATGGGATGATAAGCATCCTTGAAGTACAATTGTTTTTCTTCTGTAATTTGAGGTAAAATAGCATCTATTCGCTGTGCGTACTTTGCCTTTGCATATACCAAGTCAATATGGCTCAAAAACTCCATATACTGACTTAGAAGTGGCACAAAAGGGCGAATTTCATCTGATAATTGCTTAAGAATCTTATTGACTTCCTCCTTCTCCTCAAAGAGCAAATTGCTGAGTTCTCTTGTGAGCTTTAAGGTGGCTTCAGGCTCGATATAAACAATACTTCCCGTCTTAGAAGCTCCCAATACACTTCCTTTAACTTTGCGTCTATGCATCGCCAACACAGCCAAAACTCGTGTATTTTCAATCACACTTTCTTTGATATCATCAAGATAACCGCTGCTTTGATACGTTTGTAAAGCTACCTGAAAACTTTGCCCAATCTTTGACTTCACCAACTTTATATCCTTGCGGATAAACTGCAGATCGGCTGATGCATCATCTTTTATTTCAGCATACTTGTCAATCTTAGCCTCTATTTTTTGGATGATTTCTTTCGTAAAAAACACCTCTTCGGAGATCTGATATAGCACCGGATAATAATCCTTAAACTTCTTTAAGAATAACAGCAGGATATTGACTGTTTTAGAAAGTTCTGAAAACTCTTTAAAAACTTCAGCCTCAACTGAACTATTCTCAATAGCCAAATATTTAATTGGCTTTGACAAGTCTCTAAAATTGTGATTCGGAAAGACATTGTCATTCTCAAAAGAAGCGAGATATTCAGAGGTTTGTGTAAGCGAAGAAAGTAGTTCTGTTTTGGTATGAAAAGGCTTGATAGCCAGTACTTGCTCTTTTCCAAGATCAGTTAAGCAAAACTCCGAAACTGTAGTCAATACGTTCTGGAACTCTAGATCTTGAATTGTTTTGGGGTGAATACTTCTCATAAAACACTGCTCTTTTCGTCTATCTTGCTACATTTTGGAGTTTAGCGATATCTTTATTGATTAGGGCTGGATCTCAACACCATATCCTCCTAAATAGTGCTCTTGTAATAGGAAATGTGAATTAGAGTTATAAAACAAAGTGTTTTTGAGCCTAACATGATGAATATATCCTGAAAGTTCTGAGGTTATAGGGTCTATTACCGCTTCAGTCTCTACTTCTATAATTCCAGATAATTCGGTTTCGCCGTTCTCTGCATACCATTCCTCAACAACATTCGGAGCTGTTTGTGGTATAGTCGAGCAGAAGTAAGCTCCAGTTATATTAGCGTCAAATACTTTATAAATGATTCGGTTTAGATTTCCGTCTATAAGAGCTGTCCTTGGCGTACCGTTAGTGGCTTGGTTTTGGAACAGAAATGCAGTATCCAAATCCAAAACTAAAGCTTCTTTTAGGTTGAGTTTATATAACAAGTTATTATTGGTACAGGGCTGTATAACATCCGTAAAATCAAACCTAACCAGATTTTTTGACACATAGTTCCCGAAATCATATTCTTCGTACACAATCTGACTATCGCCTTTTTTGAAAATAACTTCTTTCAGTACAATATGATGTGTAAATCCTGAAATCTGTAGTATGCCACCATTTTCTGAGTCGTGATTTGCATAACTCAGAATTTCGATTTTTGCACCAGGCAATGCTATCCATTCCTCTAACACCTTAGGATTTGATATAGGAAAATTAGCACATAGATCCGCAGAGTTTACAGTGTTGTCATACCTTCTATAAATCAGCTTATCAGCGGCGGTCAAGGTATAAACATAAGGTATGAGTTCATTGTTTTCGTCTCTGTTTTCGTTGTGCTTGAAATTAGACAAAGGAATATCTAAAATCATCGTCTCATTGTCTTCTACTTTGTATAGAAAAGTGTTTTTGTCACATTTGGTCAGGCTTTGGGTTTGGAAGTTAAATGTAGTTATCGATAGATCACCATCATCACAGCCCAACACCAATAAAGTCAAACATATAATTCCTAAAATTCGTCGCATAAGTATTAAGTTTCAGCAAAAGTAAGGGTTTCCGCCCGTTTATAAAATTGAAAGTTCTTTATTGATTCAAGATTTTTTTGATCATTGAATCATCCTCTAGGAGCACTCTATAATAATCCTCTTCAGAAAAGAGTTGTCGGAAAAATTCTGCTTTTAGATATTTCTCGATAGATTCTCTATTCTTGTCTAATGGCAAAATGATGTTCATATCATTGATATACTGTTTAAATTCGTCAAAATAGTACTTCTTTTCCTCTAAATTCATTTTGACCTCTGCTTCATTCATCGACATAAATTTATTTCGTCTCTTATCGACTATCTCAAAGACAAAGTTACTGCTAAGCGCAGAGTTCATCATAAACGCAACAGAATGATTTTCAGTAATATCATCAGCCAAAACATCTGGATAAATACCACCGCCGCCATATACTACTTTTCCTTTTTTGGTTAGGAATTTAAGGCTATCTGCAGGTTTATATTCTTTTTGATCACCTACAAAATCATGATAGTACTCTTCATCTGACATGTTTTTATAAGGCTTCTGAATTGAGCGCCCTGTAGGCGTAAAGTATTGAGCTACAGTAAGTCGCACTACAGACCCGTCACCCAAAGGCATTTCACGTTGCACCAAACCTTTTCCGTAAGACAATCTTCCGACGATCGTACCTCTGTCATTGTCTTGGATGGCTCCTGCGACAATTTCACTTGCTGAGGCCGAATTCTCATTAATCAACACAAAGAGCTCGCCATCCTCAAAAAGTCCTTTTGAGCTAGCATAAGACTTGTCTTCAGTTCCTCTTTTGTTCTTGGTCACTACAATGAGTTCGCCTTTCTTTAAGAATTGATCGGCTATAGATATTGCAGCCTCAACATAGCCACCACCATTA
>CAZRCB010000067.1:0-11349 GCA_964598455.1 uncultured Flavobacterium sp. | reverse complement strand
ATTTGCGTTCTTTCAAGGGAATACAAACACGAGCAATAATTTTTTTTTTAGATAACAGTTGTGATTTAATATTTAATTCTTTTATATTGCAACCCAAAATTTAGTAGTAGCTGATTTATGAAAACTAACAAAATCGTAATTTTGAATTTACTAGTCCTTGCAGGTCTTGCAGCAGGGATGACAAGTTGTAGCAAAAGCAACAAGTCGGGTGTATCTAAGGCTACCGGATGGAAAATCGACGGTAGAGATGGCAGATTCAACTATAACTCCAAATTCAAAAAGCAAGAAACACCAATTGGTATGGTTGCCATTGATGGAGGTACTTTTACTATGGGTAAAGTTGGAGATGACCCAATTCACGATTGGAACAACACCCCAACCCAACAGCACGTTCAGTCATTTTTTATGGACGAGACTGAGGTAACCAACATGATGTACGCAGAATACCTTTATTACATTAAAAAAGTATTCCCTCCTACAGAAGAAAACTATGCAAACATCTATAACGGAGCATTACCAGACACTTTAGTATGGAGAAATCGCTTAGGTTATAACGAGTCTATGGTTACAGAATACCTTTGGCACCCAGCTTATGGCAACTACCCTGTAGTAGGTGTAAACTGGATTCAAGCCACAGAGTTCTGTAAATGGAGAACTGATTTTGCTACTATGAATGAGCTTGAGAAAAACAAACTCTTATCAAAAGATGCAAAGTCAAAAGAACTTAATGACGGAACATACTTTAGTAGAGAAGCATACCTAGCCTCTCCAAGCACAGCTTTTGGCGGAGACGATAACATTGTATTGAAGAAAAAACAAAGAGGTTCTTCTGACTCTACTAACGTCTATGCACCAATGTCATCTGGAATAATCCCTGCGGAGTTCAGACTACCAACAGAATCTGAGTGGGAATATGCCGCACTAGCGATGAATGAAACTAGAGAATACAACCTTTACAGAGGTAAAAAGAAATACCCTTGGAGCGGTGCTTACACTAGCTCTGACAACAGAAGACAAAAAGGAGATAGATTAGCTAACTTCAAACAAGGAAAAGGAGATTACGGAGGACCTGCAGGATGGTCTAGTGACAATGCTGACATTACAGCGCCAGTTGGAAGCTACCCACCAAATGCATTTGGACTATATGATATGGGTGGTAACGTAAACGAATGGGTACTTGACGTATACAGACCTCAGATTGATGACGAAATGAATGACTTCAACTATTACAGAGGTAACGTTTATACAAAAAATGAAATTGGAGAAGATGGAAAAATTATTTTCGTAACTCCAGAAACCATCAAGTATGACACATTGCCAAACGGTAAAGTTATTGCTGTAGCACTACCAGGTCAGATTTCTAAAGTTCCAATCGATGAAAACGAAACTTACTTGAGATACAACTTTGACAAGAGCGACCTTCGTAACTATAGAGATGGAGACGCACAATCAAGAAAAGATTTCTACACAGCGGGTTCTGAAACTAATGACTTAGACGACGCTAAGAAAATGTATAACTCTCCTAAACACCAAGTAAGTGTAGATTCACTGGGAGAAATGAACAGAAAATGGGATGGTTCAAACAAAAGAACTACGCTTATAAATGATGAGGCCAGAGTTTATAAAGGAGGATCTTGGAGAGATAGAGCTTATTGGTTAGACCCTGCACAACGCAGATACTACCCACAATATATGGCTACTGATGACATCGGATTCAGATGTGCAGTATCTAAAGCAGGACCAAAATCTGACAGAAAAAAAGTAAGAGGATAAACTAACTTCTCATAAATTACACACAAAAGCCCGTTTAGGG
Source organism: uncultured Flavobacterium sp. (assembly GCA_964598455.1). GTDB lineage: Bacteria > Bacteroidota > Bacteroidia > Flavobacteriales > Flavobacteriaceae > Flavobacterium. Next base: position 9,536 of record CAZRCB010000067.1, on the reverse strand, counting down.
CTTTTGTGTTTTAAATCAATCTCTATTGATATGAATATAGCCGAGCTTCACCAACTATACCTTAAATCAAACGGAATTACAATTGATTCCCGAAAATTGCAGCAAAATGACTTTTTTGTCGCTATCAAAGGTGAAAACTATGATGCGAATACATTTGCTAAAAATGCACTCGACCAAGGAGCCTTGTGTGTAGTCATCGATAACCCGGGCTTTTATGTTGATCACAGAACTATTCTTGTAAAAGACTCTTTAGAAACATTACAGCAATTAGCAAACTACCACAGAAAGTATCTCAACATCCCTATTATTGCACTTACGGGAAGCAACGGAAAGACAACTACAAAAGAATTAATTAAAGTAGTTTTATCTAAAAAATTCAATACAAAAGCAACCATAGGAAATCTCAACAATCATATCGGAGTGCCTCTGACTTTGCTTTCTTTTGACAAAAACACACAAATTGGAATTGTTGAAATGGGAGCTAATCATCAAAAAGAAATAGAACTCCTATGCAGCTTAGCTGAACCTAATTATGGGTATATAACCAATTTCGGAAAAGCACATTTAGAAGGGTTTGGTGGATATGAAGGAGTTATCAAAGGAAAAAGCGAGCTCTACTCCTACCTCCGTTCTCAAATAGACAGGTTAGCTTTTATCAACCTTGATGACACAATACAAGTAGAAAAATCAGAAGGCTTAAATACTTATTCGTTTTCATTCAATGACCCGCAAGCAAATATTTATATTGAAAAAAGTCAGGCTAATCCGTTTGTAGAATTAACTGCACTAGGCATAGAAATTAAATCTCATCTTATAGGTATCTATAATTCACCAAATATTGCTGCAGCTATAACCATAGGTAGATATTTTGAAATAGCACACACAGACATTAAAGACGCTATTGAGAACTACATCCCTACCAATAACAGATCACAACTAATTGAAAAGGCTACAAACAAAATTATCTTAGATGCCTATAACGCTAACCCAACGAGTATGAAAGCAGCTATAGATAACTTTGTCAAACTTGAAGCGACTGACAAACTGATGATTCTAGGCGATATGTTTGAACTAGGAATAGAAAGTATGTTTGAGCACACCAAAATAGTTGAATATACACAATCGACATATTCCTATAACACGTACTTCGTAGGTAAAGATTTTTTATCAGCGCGTGTAGAAAGCAAAAACCTACATTTTTTTAAAGATTTTGACGCTCTAAAAAGCTATTTATCAACAAACAAAATTTCAGGAAAAACTATTCTAATTAAAGGCTCTAGAGGTATGGCACTTGAGCGTAGTTTAGATTTTCTGTAGAAAGGAAAAATTAGAGACAAAATTTTTAGTTCTCTACAAGAAAGCTTATTTTTGCAGGTGGTATTCAAAATACCTATCCTAAACCTAATAGAACTGATTTGATTATGAAAGAGATCACCAAAGAAGTTTACCTTAAGTGGTACGAAGACATGTTGTTTTGGAGAAAATTCGAAGACAAACTAGCGGCTTTGTACATTCAACAAAAAGTAAGGGGATTCCTACATTTATATAACGGTCAAGAGGCAGTCTTAGCAGGCGCCCTACATGTTATGGACTTGTCAAAAGACAAAATGATAACGGCTTACAGAAACCACGTACAACCCATCGGTATGGGGGTTGACCCAAAAGCTGTGATGGCTGAACTACTCGGAAAGGCAACCGGTACTTCCCACGGACTTGGTGGGTCGATGCATATTTTCTCTAAAGAAAAAGGATTCTTTGGTGGGCACGGAATTGTTGGTGGACAAATACCAGTTGGAGCAGGAATTGCATTTGCTGACAAATACTTCGAAACAGGTGGAGTAACCCTCACCTATTTTGGCGATGGTGCTGCAAGACAAGGATCACTTCACGAAGCCTTTAATATGGCTATGTTATGGAAATTACCTGTCGTATTCATCTGTGAAAACAACGGTTATGCAATGGGTACATCTGTTGAAAGAACCGCTAACCATACTGAAATCTGGAAACTAGGAAGAGGCTATGAAATGCCTTCAGGACCGGTTGACGGAATGAATCCAGAGAAAGTTGCTATTGCATTACACGAAGCTATGGAAAGAGCTAGACGCGGTGAAGGACCAACTTTCTTAGAAATGAAAACATACAGATACAGAGGACACTCTATGTCTGATGCACAACATTACAGAACTAAAGATGAAGTCGAAGAATACAAGAAAATTGACCCAATTACTCAAGTATTAGACATTATCAAAGAGAAAGGATACGCTACTGAGCAGGAAATAGAAATTATCGACAATAGAGTAAAAGATATGGTGAATGAATGTGAACAGTTTGCCGAAGAATCTCCGTATCCAGACCTAAACGTCATGTATGACGTAGTTTACGACCAACAAGATTATCCGTTTTTACCACATAAACTCAAATAAGTATGGCACAAATAATCACTATGCCCCGCTTAAGCGATACGATGACCGAAGGAACAGTCGCTACTTGGAATAAAAAAGTAGGAGACAAAGTCACTGAGGGCGATATACTAGCTGAAATCGAAACCGATAAAGCTACTATGGATTTCGAGTCGTTTTATGCAGGAACATTACTCCACATCGGAGTACAAGAAGGAGAAACTGCTTCAGTTGATAGTATTCTTGCCATCATTGGTGAAGAAGGTGAAGACGTAGCAGCTCTGCTTGCAAACAACAACAAGCAGCCTCTAAAAGAAGATATAAAAGAAGTACATACAGAAAAACCAGAAGCACAAAAGAGTGCATCTAACGACTTTGAAATGCCAGAAGGTGTTAAAGTAATTACGATGCCCCTTCTTAGCGATACCATGACTACAGGAACTGTTGCTTCATGGGTTAAAAAATTAGGCGATGAAATAAAAGAAGGAGATATACTAGCAGAAATCGAAACCGACAAAGCGACTATGGAATTCGAGTCGTTTAATGAGGGTACACTGCTGTATATTGGTGTAGAAGAAGGAGAATCAGCACCCGTAGATAGCATTCTGGCTATTATCGGAAAAAGAGGCACGGATGTTACTGAAGTTGTAAAAAACTATGGTAAAGGAAAGCCTAAAACTGAAACTAAGACAGCCGAAACAACACAAGAAAGCACTCCTGAAGTCATTTCATCGGCACCGCAAAGTGCTGGTGAGCGAATTTTCGCCTCTCCGCTAGCTAAAAAAATAGCTGAAGACAAAGGCTTAGACCTCTCACAAATAAAAGGAACTGGAGAAAATGGACGCATCATAAGAGCTGATGTAGAAAACTTCACTCCATCTATGCAAAGTGCTAAACCAGCAACTGCTGAGGCTCAAAAAACCACACAACAACCTGTGTTACAAGGACAAGAAGCCTCTGAGCAAATCAAAAATTCTCAGATGAGAAAAGTAATCGCTAAGCGATTATCAGAATCTAAGTTTACAGCTCCACACTACTACTTGAATATAGAGGTAGATATGGACAATGCGATGACTTCTAGAAAAATCATAAATAACGTCCCTGACACCAAAGTATCATTTAATGATATGGTTGTTAAGGCTGTTGCTATGGCTTTGAAAAAGCATCCAAAAGTGAATTCGCAGTGGAAAGAAGATACAACCATCGTTAATCATCATATACACATCGGTGTAGCTGTAGCCGTAGAAGATGGACTTGTAGTGCCAGTTGTAAAGTTTGCAGACGGACTAACGCTTTCTCAAATCGGAGCAGCAGTTAAAGACTTAGCCTCGAGAGCTAGAGCTAAGAAAATTCAACCAAGCGAAATGGAAGGTAGTACTTTTACTATTTCTAACCTAGGAATGTTTGGGATCGAATCATTCACCTCGATTATCAACCAGCCCAATTCTGCAATATTATCTGTAGGTGCAATCATTGAGAAGCCTGTTGTCAAAAACGGTCAAATTGTAGTGGGTAATACGATGAAGCTCTCACTTGCCTGCGATCACCGAACTGTCGATGGCGCAACAGGAGCTGAATTCCTTCAAACCCTTAAACAATACATTGAAAACCCAGTTACAATGTTAGCATAAACCAAAAAAAACCACCTTTAATCAGGTGGTTTTTTTTATAGGTATCTAAATGAGACTTCATTCTATAAAGTCAATTCTCATCAGAATAGAAGTAGATTTCGTTTTGAAGCATCTTGTTTTTTCAAAAACAAATTTTTGTACTCATAATCAATAATTGCTTTGCCCTCTAGCAACACATCTGCTCCAATTATGCCGTGTATCGGATTTAATTTCACAAAGCTTAGTGCCTCGTTTACGTGCGTAAGATCAAATAGAATCACTTGCATTTGATAGGCCGTCCAGCGTCCTATTTTTATAGTATTATTCTCGGATAACTTCGAATCCATGCCCGTAGCTCCTGCACCGGCGACTTTGGTTTTACAAGCTTTTGATGTAAGTTTAAAATACTCTTCAAAATGAAAGTCAACACAGCTATTTGATGCGCCTGTATCAAGTATAAAATTACCCTGAACACCATTGATTTTAGCTTTTATCAACAGGTGCTGTGTCTTGGATAATTTGAATTTTGCCTTTATGTATTCTTTCTCTTTTAAAAACTGATCTAGTTCTTGCATCTAGCTGTATATGTTTTTTAGCAAAGCTAACTTTACTACAAATAAAATATTACTTTTTCTTGAAACTTTAACGTAATCTGAAATTGGTTATGGCACTCTATGTCCTTGACTTTCTACCCAAATAGCAAACCAGTCTTGAATATCCATATTCAGCTCTGTAGCCTTACGAAGGCTTTGGATACGCGCAGAGTTGATAGTTCCAGCAATTGGGATAATATTAGCCGGATGCTTAAGTATCCACGCCAACAATATTGTGTCAGAACCCACACTATATTTGCTTACGAGATTTGCAAGAAGCTCTTTTAGCCTTCGGGTTTGAGAGGTATTTTCTCTAAACACAGAGCCAAGCGGATTCCAAGCCATTGGGCGGATATTATGTACTTGCATATAATCAAAACTTCCGTCCAGCATAGCCTCGTGATGAGTAGCTGAGAACTGAATTTGGTTATAAACTACTTGAGTTTTAGTTCTGAGTAGTTCAGTCTGAGAGTTCGTAAAGTTAGAAACTCCAAAATCAATAATTTTTCCTTCCTTTTTAAGTTTTTCTACTGCCTCTGCTATTTCGTCAGCAACCATAAGTGGGCTAGGTCTGTGCAACAACAACACGTCTAAATAGTCAGTCTTTAAGTCTTTAAGCGATTTTTCGACCGACCAAACGATATAATCCTTGTCATATTGGTAGTGCTTGATTTTATTGTTTCTTTCTTCACATACATATTGAATTCCACATTTTGATATAAGTTGTATCTTTGATCTATCTACTTTACTCCTTTCAAGAGCTCTTCCAAAAGAAGCTTCTGTAGTATAGCCGCCATATATATCAGCTAAATCAAATGTAGTAATCGAGTTCTCAATAAAGATCTGGATCAGGATTGACATTTGTGTGGGAGTTAGGTTTTTATCCCATACTCCCCAGTTCATAGTTCCTGCAATTACAGGGGAAAGTTTTGTTTTCATCAATTGATTTTTTTAGTCCTTAAAATTATGAAAAATAATTTATAAATTACGCTTAAAGCCAAATTGTAATTAAAACTTTTAACTATGCATTAACACCGTAAGTCTTACAAAATATCGAATTTGCACATAGTTATAAAAAACTAAAGTAGTATATTTAAAAACATTCAACTCAGAAAAAATGGAAGAAAATACTTCAACTATGGATATACGAGCAATTAACGAAAAGATAGAACGCGAAAGTGCTTTTATTGATTTGTTAGCCATGGAAATGAACAAGGTCATTGTTGGTCAGAAACACATGACAGACCGTTTGCTGATAGGACTTTTGGGTCAAGGACATATACTACTTGAGGGGGTTCCTGGATTGGCAAAAACACTAGCTATCAACACGTTATCTCAAGCTGTTCAAGGGACCTTTAGCAGGGTACAATTTACACCTGATTTACTTCCTGCCGATGTAGTAGGTACGATGATCTACAACATCAAGCAAAACGAGTTCACTATCAAAAAAGGACCAATTTTCGCAAATTTCGTACTCGCCGATGAGATCAACCGTGCTCCAGCCAAAGTGCAGTCAGCACTGCTCGAAGCGATGCAAGAAAGACAAGTAACAATTGGCGATAACACCTTTAAACTTGACCGACCATTTTTGGTTCTAGCTACACAAAACCCTATCGACCAAGAAGGAACATATCCGCTGCCAGAGGCACAAATGGACCGTTTTATGCTAAAGACAGTTATCGATTACCCTAAAATGGATGAAGAGCGATTGGTGATGCGTCAAAACCTTAAAGGAAGTTACGAAACCGTCAACCCTGTGATTACAACAGAGCAAATCCTTAGAGCTCAACAAGCAGTCAGAGAAGTTTATATGGATGAGAAAATTGAGAAATATATTCTTGACATCATTTTTGCCTCTAGATTTCCTGAAAAATATAAACTCAAAGAACTAAAACCGCTTATTAGTTACGGAGCTTCTCCTAGAGGGAGCATCAACTTGGCTTTAGCCTCAAAATGTTATGCTTTTATTAAACGAAGAGGATACGTAATACCTGAAGATGTCAGAGCAGTCGTACACGATGTACTGCGCCATAGAATTGGAATTACTTATGAAGCTGAAGCTGAAAACCTTACCTCGGTTGATATCATCAACAAAATCGTAAACGAAATAGAAGTGCCATAGAATTGCTTTGTACCTTTTAGTATTAAGACAGATTAGTAGTGGTTAAACCTAAATCAGTCGACTTTCTGCAACCAATAGTTTACATTTAAAATGGACACCAAAGAGTTACTCAAAAAAGTTCGGAAAATAGAAGTCAAAACCCGAAGACTAAGTGATCATATTTTCTCTGGAGAATATAACACGACCTTCAAAGGGAAAGGTATGACTTTTAGTGAAGTACGTCAATACCAGTTTGGCGATGACGTCAGAGCCATTGATTGGAACGTCACTGCGCGCTATAACGAACCCTATATAAAGGTGTTTGAAGAAGAACGCGAACTCACCATGATGCTTTTGGTCGATTTGAGTAGTTCGAATGACTTTGGGACAAAATCACAATTTAAAAGAGAAACAGCAATCGAAATCGCTGCAACCTTAGCTTTTTCAGCAACACAGAACAACGACAAAATTGGGTTAATACTTTTCTCAGATCAGATAGAACTCTATGTTCCGCCAAAAAAAGGAAAATCACACGTACTGCGCATCATCAGAGAGTTGATAGAATTTCAGCCCAAGAGCCAAAAAACAAATATCTCTGAGGCTTTGAAGTTCTTGTCTAGCGTACAGAAAAAGAAAGCAATCGTTTTTATCATCTCTGATTTTGTAGCTGACCACTATGAACATACACTCAAAATCGCGGGCAAAAAACACGATGTAACAGGCATAAGAGTATTCGACCATAGAGAAGAAAGCTTACCTAGTCTAGGGTTAGTCAATATGTTAGATGCAGAAACAAATCAGGTAAGGCTCATCAACACCAATTCAAAAACCATACGTCTAGAATACCAAAAGTTTTACCACGAAAAAGCAAAATACTTTGAAGAAACCTTCAGAAAATGTGGGTCGGGGACAATGAGCACTAGAGCAGATGAAAATTATGTGACTAAGTTATTGGGCTATTTCAAAGCTAGATAGAACAAACAAAAACCCTTAACAGAAAAGAAGAAAGAGAATAGATAATTCTAAAATGAATAATGAATAAGCTACTTTACATATTTTTTATACTACTCATCGGAACGCAAGTTTCATATGCGCAGAAAGTAGAAACCTCGGTTGACTCTACCCAAATTAGTATTGGTTCGCAGTTTCATTTGACTATAAAAACCAAAATTGATTCGTCGAGCTCGGTGTTCTTCCCTGAGGATAAATTATTTGGTGCTTTAGAAATTTTAGAGTCTTATCCAGTTGACACCATTATTGATAAAAAAAATCAAGCCAAGTTAGAACTAATCAAAAAATACGGACTCACGCAATTTGATTCGGGCAAGTATGTGATTCCACAACTCAAAGTGCTGATTGACAACAAAGCATTTTTGACAGATTCGCTGTATATTCAGGTAAATGGCATTCAGGTAGATACACTCAAACAACCGATGCACGATATCAAAGAAGTCATAGGTGCAACGGAGAAAGAATCCTCTTCAATTTGGACATATCTATTGATTTTAGTTGTCATTGGCGGATTCGTCGGGCTATATTTATGGTTGAAAAAGAAAAAAACGCTACACAAAGAAGAGCAAGTCATCTATACTCCTATCGAGAAAGCAACAATCGGACTTAAGAAACTCGAAGACAAACAGCTCATCGAAAAAGGTGAAGTAAAAGAATATTACTCAGAGCTAACCGATATTACGCGTACGTATCTGCAAGAGGCTGTAAAATTCCCCGCTATGGAGAATACAACTGACGAATTGATTCAGAACCTAAGACATACTGCCCTTAAGCGAAAATTAGTCTTCTCTGAAGATATGATTGTCGCATTGCAGAAAGTGCTCAAACAGGCGGATTTGGTGAAGTTTGCCAAGTCAAAACCACTTGAGTTTGAAATCACTACCGATAGAAACATTATTGAAGATTCTCTTCGTACCATGCACAAAGCCATTCCATTAAAAACTCCTGAAGAGGAAGAAGCAGAGAAAAATGAGCAGTTGCGCATAGAACTCGAAAAGAAACGAAAACGCAAGAAACTCATCTCAAATCTATCGTTCTTCTTAGGGATAATACTAGTAATTGGGTTGGCATATTGGGTAGCAACCAATGGCGTGACGGCTATCAAAGATAAGTTTTTTGGCAGCCCTACTTCTGAGTTCGTTCACTCTGAATGGATTACTTCTGAGTACGGAAATCCCGCAGTTAGAATCGAGACACCACTAGTTCTAAAACGTAGAGACGCATCAGATATGGTACCTGAAGAGCTAAAATCAAGCATCAAAAACATATCTTTTTTTGGCGAAGGCGGTCCTTTTGGAGATTATTACTTTGCAGTTTCTACTATGACTTTTGAGTCTGCACCTCAACAAGAGCAGGGTCAAAGCGATGCCGTGACAATTGATTTAGAAAAAGTATTGAGCAATATTTATATTAGTTGGGAGGCGCTAGGAGCCAAAAACATCCTGATGCAAAAAAACAACTATAAAACACCAACTGGAATTGAAGGTATGAAAGCCTTCGGTACGATGGATTATGTAGATCAAACAACCAAGGTGGGCAAAAAATTCTATTATGAAGTTTTGGTATTCAAACAACAAGGAGGCTTACAACAGATTATGACTATCATCGATGAGGCTGATCCAAATAAAAAAGAAATAATCGATAGAATTATCAACTCAGTAGAACTCGGACAAGTGCATTAAGACTATGGAGAATATTACATTTTTACATCCTGATTTTTTCTGGCTCTTCGCGCTACTGCCTTTGCTAATCATTTGGCAAATCATCACCCGAAAAAAACAACAGCCAACACTAAAGATGAGTTCACTTGAAGGTTTCAGTC